>PNNU01000051.1 GCA_013824385.1 Anaerolinea sp. | reverse complement strand
TTTATTCCCTGACTTGAAGCGGCTATATAAATTGCCTGGCAATCACCTTTCTGGTGGTCAACAGCAGATGCTTGCTGTGGCTCGCGCTCTGGTGGCAGATAACAAACTGTTGCTTATTGATGAACCCAGTGAAGGTTTGGCTCCCATTTTGATTGAACAAATGATGGCAGCGATTAAAGAGCTCAGTAAGACGACCACCATCTTGTTAGTTGAACAAAACTTCATCATGGCCAGCCAATTGGCTGAAACTTTCTATATTATAGATGATGGGAAAACCGTAGAAAATGGAAAAATGGCCGACCTTGTGAAAAATGATGAACTCGTAAAAAGATACCTTGGCGTCAATATTGGCAAGGTTGGAGGTGCAGAATGATCAAGAAAGGATTATTCAAACAATCTTTGCCTGTAATTATTGTAATGGGTGTGTTGCTTGTGCTTGCAGTTCTTGGATATCGGTTTATGGGCGAAGAAAGCTTTGTCCGTACTGCGTTATCAGGGTTAACGCTTGGAGCACTTTATTTCATGGTCGCTGCCGGGTTAACCATCATTTTTGGCCTGATGGATGTGCTCAACTTTGCACACGGTGCCATGTTTATGGCTGGCGCCTACATGGGATGGCAGTTCTACACCAATCCGACATTTTTGTTTGGGTTGCTCCCCCTCGTGCTGGCATTCGCGGCCGGTCTTTCTTCAACCAGTATTTGGATGCCCCTTGTAATAAACTGGAATCTCTCAGAATCCTGGAAAAAGCGAATTAACGCTGCTCTGGTTGTTTCAAGTCTTGCACTGGTTGTATTGGGATTTGCGAAATTAGATGTACTTGGGTTGGCGGAGACAGCCATGGTTACAGCCATGAATGCAGGCAACCCCCTGGCTGAAGCTACTGCTCAAGAATCGTTATCAGTGTTCTGGTTTAGACCAGTTTTATTGTTCATTAGCGGATTGTTGTTGGCAATTTCTTCAGCACGACCAGGAGACAAAACGCAAGTGGTCTCTTCTTCCAAGAAATGGGTTCCCTGGATGCGTTTGGCAATTATGTTGTTACTTGCCATTTTAGCCATCCTCTATAGAGAAGGTGCACCGATCTTTGTATTAAAAATGGACGCCAATTTACGCTTCGTGTTGGCATTGATCGTTGGTGCCGGAGTCGGAGCGGGGCTGGGCATGATTATTGAAGTCAGCCTGATTCGCCCCCTGTATTCCCGTCCTTTCTATATCATTCTCTTGACACTTGGCATCGGATACGTTTTACGCGAAACCATCCAATTATTATGGGACCCCGTGGCATACGCCATGGAACGGCCGCCACTCTTTTCGCAGCCTGGCAAAGCTGACACAATTTTCGCCTGGTTTAGCGGGCATAATTTGACGATTGATATTTTGGGAGTAACCTTTCCGAGCTACAGATTGTTTATTATTGCGCTCGGCGTGTTCATGCTGATAGCGTTGTTTATCATCATGCGTTTCAGCCGCCTGGGCATGATCATCCGCGCAGGGGTGCAAGATCGCGATATGGTTGAAGCACTTGGGATCAATGTGAAACGTGTATTTTCGATCGTTTTCGGCATTGGAGTTGGTTTAGCCGCGCTTGGCGGTATTGGCGCTGCACCGTTTGTTCCAGTTCAGCCGAACATGGGTGACGTTTATCAAATGCAGGGTTTCATCACGGTTGTGATTGGCGGCATGGGCAGTTACGGAGGAGCAGCTATTGGCGCTCTCTTGTTGGGAATGGCCCGCGCCTTCGGTGATTTTTTGGCCTTGAAGTTTACACTTTCTCCAGCCATTGCAGAAGCATC
The DNA here is from genome assembly GCA_013824385.1 of Anaerolinea sp. Next base: position 10,619 of record PNNU01000051.1, on the reverse strand, counting down.
CACGGTGGTGGTGATGATCATTGTTCTCCTTGTTAAGCCTTCCGGCATTTTTGGAAAGAAGGAGTAATCATGACCGACAATACTAATTCCATATCTCCAAATAGCAAAAGCCAGGGACAATTCAAATTATTAATGAAAAAAGAAACAGGTTTGATAATTGCTTTGGTGGTCTTTGCATTGTTTCCCTTCGTGTTTGCCTGGGTGACAGGTGGATCTCCAACTGAAGGTCCTTCAAAATTCTGGCAGTCGCAGCTTATCACTTTCTTCATCCTGGCTGTGTTTGCCATGAGTTATGATCTTTTGATTGGTTTTACCGGTATTCTCTCATTCGGACACGCTGCTTTCTATGGCGGTGGAGCATATGCAATCTCAATATTCTATAAACATGTTGTCCCTGGTTGGATCGACAATGGATTTAATGTTTCGATCGGATCGATCGATCTGACCCAATTAAGCCTTTTTGTAATCGCCATATTAATCGTAGCTTTGGTGGTGATCTTGTTGGGATTGCTTTTCACGATTGTTTCTGTCAGAGTCAAGGGTGTCTATTTTGCCATGATCACATTGGCGATCGCCAATGCAATTTACATGATTTCAAAAGCCACTGATTTCGTGAAGTGGACGGGTGCTGATGAAGGGTTGCACGGGGTTCCCTTTCCAGATTGGATCAATCCAAATACGCACCGCTTGATGTTCTATTTCATCACGTTGGCATTTTTGGCCATCATGTATTTGGTGATGAGACGAATTGTTAACTCGCCTACTGGCAAGGTGCTGGTAGCCATCCGTGAAAATGAAGGCCGGGTTAACATGATTGGATACAATCCGGCAATCTATCGATCTGTCGCCTTCATGATCTCAGGTATGGTGGCTGGTTTGGCTGGTGCGCTCAACGCCATATTCAATCTTGGCGCAACACCGGCAATGACATCGGCAGCGCCAACCATCAATGCATTAATTATCACCATCCTTGGTGGCATGGGAACCTTGATTGGCCCAATTTTGGGTGCAGGTATCTGGCAATTCATCAGCCAGTTCTTCTTCGATTGGTTTGGACCTCGGTGGCCGCTTGTGTTCGGTGTATTGTTCGTTTTGATTGTTATGTTCTTACCCTACGGTATTGTTGGCACCTATCGGGCGAGAAAATTGGGCTGGTCTCAAGCCTGGAAACAAGGTTGGAAGAAGATAGGCGATATGTTCGCCACAAATAACACTAAAAAGTAATAGCCGAACATGTAAAAGGCACAGATCAACTCTGTGCCTTTTTTATTTGCATAATTGGTGATATAAGGCGGTCGTTTCGGCGGATGGTTCTACGTCAAGATCTTCATGCAGAATAAGACAACATCTCTGGTAAACTGCCAATACTGTGGCTCGATTACCTCTCGCGGCATGGCATTGCATCAAGATTCTGAAAGCAGATTCATTGCAATTATCTACAGCTAATATATCATGGCTGAGTTTCACTGCCTCATCCCATTTTGAATCTCTAATATATATTTCTGCTAATTTCATCGCAGTGGTTAAATAAAGGTCTCTGATACTTTCGCGTCTGTCATTCGCCCAATAATCTTCCGTCACTTCGCAGAGATAATCAGCTTCGTAAATGGAAAGCGCTTCTTTTAAATCGCCTTCATCATCTGATTTACATAATTCGATAAAGTCATCTACATCCATATCTATTCGAGCAGCAGGGTTCAATCCATACATGTTTTCGCGTCGCAAAATGAAGAAGGAGTTGATACCGGTTTCTCTATTGGGTTCAAGTGCACGGTTTAGTGCATTGAGCGCTACTTTCAAGTTTTGAGTAGCGGTATCACCCTCGAGGTGCGGCCACATGCGGTCACAAATTTGTTCGCGGGTGAATAACTTTCCGCGGCTGTTTACAAAGAACTGCATAAGCTGCCGGGCTTTTTCTCGTTGCCAATCACGCGGACTGATCAAAGAGGATCCTCTGGAAACTTCAAAAGGTCCAAGCGTGCGAATATCCAAACCATAGCCCGGATGATAATCAATACCGTCCAGGTTCTTTTCCATTAGTACACTTGCTATCCACTCTTTTTCAATCCCCTGGTTATACGCCTCGACCATCAGCGGCAAGAATACCTGATCATCCTGGATTCCTAAATGGCTGGGTTGAATTAGTGTGAAGCCAAGGTTTAATGACCTGATCTGCGGAATTAAATTAGAAAAATCGGTTATTGCTTTTTGTTTTTGGCCGTTAAGCCAGTGATTTAAAACGCTTGCGTTTGAAGATACTGTTTCACCAAAAGTATCTCCAACCCTGTTGAAGACTTCGTTGCCTTTGGCAAGCCAGGTTTCGGCCAGATCTTTTTCTCCTGCTAAAGAATATGAGTATCCCATGGTTGTCGAGAGGAGGGCAACGAACCAATAATCACCTGATGTTTCAGCAATTTCAATAGCCTGGGTGGCATATCGTTTTGCCTCGGTTATGTTACCTTGATAGCCATAAAATCGGCACAACCCCCAAAGCGGTTCAACTTGTACGCGCATGACGTTAAAAGGTTTGACCAGATCAATGGCTTTCTCATAGAAATCACGTGCTTTTTTTAATCGTTGGGCGCGCCATGGAAGGTGAGGATAAAGTTGATAAGCATGGCCTAAACGCATCAATCCCACTGCTTCAACAAACGGAGAATCCAGTTGATGCCCAATTTCAATGCCTTGGCGAGCAAAGTGCTCCCCTTTTTGGATGTTGCCCATCATTAGATAAATCAATGACAATAAGAGGGGCATTTCGCGGTGAAAACGCTGCGGTCTTTGCGTTGAAGTCTCTTCGTTTAATGCTCCGGAAGATTCCAATAACTCAGAACCCTCATGGAGCTTTCCGGTGCGGAGCAGCGCTCTGGCTTCAAGATAAATATCATCAGGATCTGACTCTGAGCGAAGCATATTGGCTTCTTTGTGCAGTGCTCGAGCCTCTGAAGGATTACCCGAGTTTAGTTTGTTCTCGGCGAGTTGATCTAATAGAGCAGCCACCTGCGATGGGTATTCTTGCGGTTCGAGCAATCCTATGGCTTCTTCAAGAAGACTTGAACCCTTTAGCGGACGAATCGTATCAAGGTAGACCTGGGCTTTACTGCGTAAGGCGTTGCTTCGACCCAGAGCATCTTTATTCTGAAGGAAAATTTTTTCTGCTTTGTTGTAACAATTAATGGCATCTTCGAATTTTGATCGCAACCGCTGCACATCGCCCATCAATAAGTTGAGTTCAGGGTGGATTTCTAATTGGTGATCATCCAATTGTTCAATCCATTTCGATAGGGTTCGCAAACGTCCAATTTCTAAAAGTTTGGGGCCGATATGTTCGATTAAATTCGCAGCTTGCGATAGATCACCGTGCGAAAACCAATGAAAAACAGCTTCTTCGAAATCATTGATGTTGGTGAAATATTCAGCTGCTTTTTTGTGCAGGTTCGTATTGGCAAATGGGGATTGTTTGCCTTGGTTAAGCAAGAAATCTTGAAACAAACGTTGATAGCGGAAATTGACATTGTCAGTCGTAGAAATAAAAAGACCTTTTTCGTACAACAACTGCAAAACCATTTTACTGTCTTTGATGCTTAATAAATAGTCGCAAACGTCAGCATCTAACTGACGCAGTACCGCGGTGGATACCAGGAATTGTTGAATAGGTTCAGGCTGCCGCATCAGCACTTCTTGTGCCAGAAAGTAGAAGATGTCTGATAGCGCTGAAGGCAGTTCCGACAAAATGTTATCCAACTTTTTTGAGCGGCTGGTTTGAAGGCGCTGCCAAACCATCTGAAGTGCAATAATCCAACCATCCGTGTAAGAGAAGAGCGATTGGGCCTGTTCATCCGTGATGGAAAACTGGTAATGATCCGTAAATAAATTGAGGATTTCTTTCTGTGTAAATGAAAGGTCACTTTGATCTACCACCAGAACATTACCTTTAACACGCCAGCGGATGAATGCCGGCGTTTCAGGAATTTGCCTGCAGGCAATGGCGATATGTAAATGCGGAGGTCGTTGTTCAACCAGCTGTTCGAGCCAGTTGTTAATATCTGTTACATTGCTGACCAGATGAAAATCATCCAGAATGAGGACGGCATCTTCTTCAAGGTCAGTTGTAAGTTGATTGATCATTGAATTGATAATCGCAGTATTTGCCGTGCCGCCGCCTTTTTCGAGGCGCTCAAGCAGCGATTCCGTGTTTGGCAGGAACGCCGAAACCAGATGCGCTAGGAATAGGGTGGGATCGCGATCTGGTTCTGTGATGTTATACCAATATACTTTTTTATACGATTTGCTGAGTTCAATCAGCGCGGTTGTTTTTCCAAAACCAGTTCCGGCATGCACCATGGTTAATGGATATCGCACCGATGTGATCAGACGTTCATTCAACCGGCGCCGATGAAAAACCGCCTTTTGTGGTTGAGGCGGAATAAGCTTGCTTTGTATTACCATTTCAGAAAGTGGCATAATGTAATTTTATCCGATAAAAATGACTTTCCACCAAGTTGTTTTTCTGATTTATAAATATAAATCAATCCACTCAAGTTTTGATTAAGCGGATTGGTTAATTAAAATGGCGAATGATCACAAGTGATTAAGACCTGGTTTGATACAGCTTTTCGGGAGTAATTGGCAGATCCTTAACCCGCACGCCGATGGCATTGCATACTGCGTTAGCGATGGCTGGTGCAGTTGGGACTGTGCATATTTCAGCTAAACCCCTGGCACCATACGGACCATCAAACTCAGGGTTTTCAAGTATCTGAATCTCAAGGTTGGCTGGTACATCCAGACTGGTGGGAAGCAGATATTCAGTAAAACTGTTAATCCATTGGTTATTGGATTTAAGGTTCATTTCCTCGTATAGCGCATAGCCGAGGCCCATGACTACGCCTCCCTCGATTTGACCTTCAGCACCGAGTTTATTAATGACCTTGCCAGGATCGTGGATGGCGACCAGGTCTGTCACTTCCACGGTACCAAGCTCGGCATCCACTTCGACCCGGGCTACCTGAGCGGAAAAATAAAATTTTACATGCGGCATGCCTATGGGAAGATGTTGCGGAGTTGAGTTTTCGGGGTAGGGGAAAGAAGCAGAAGCTTCTGCTTGAATGGGTTTTCCCTGTTCTGCTGCACGACTGGCAAATTCAATTACCGGAAGTGCATTTCCATCAGATAACGAGATTTTCCCGCAAGCATAGGAGAGCTTGTTTTTTGGCTGATTGAGAAGATCGGCTGCCGTATTAAGCAGTTCCTCAATTAGATTCTTCGCTCCTGCGATCATGGCGTTTCCGACAAGGTACGTCATGCGTGAGGCACACACTACTCCACCGTCACGGACGTATTGTGTGTTAAATGGCGCAGAAATAACTTGATTAAATGGAAGACCAAGTGCTTCTGCTGTGATCTGTTCTACCACAGTGGCGAGCCCTTGCCCCAAATCGGGTGCTCCCAGATGAATTAATACCCGGCCATCTGGCAGCCATTCAAGTTTATGGTTTGAGCTGTCGGGAATCTTGTTTCCCAACCCCATACTCTGCATTGCCATCGCCAGCCCCACCCCGCTGCGTTTTCCGGGTTTGGATGAAATCTTGCGTAAACGTTCTGCTGCGGAAGAGGCTTTCTCAAGAATTGACTCAAGACCGATTGCAGTTTCATTCAATTGAACACGGGTTGGCATAATATCTCCCATCCGCAGGATGTTTTTGCGGCGAATATCAACGGAATCCATTTGCAGGCGTTCAGCCAGCATGTCCATCGCGCTTTCGATGGCAAAATGCGCCTGCGGACTGCCAAATCCGCGCATCGCCCCGGAATATGGCGAATGTGTGTAAACCACTTTTGTCTCAATGTTGACATTCGGAATTCGATAAGGACCGGTGACCATTTCAGTGAGTAAACTGCCAACCGCGGGTCCGTATGACGCATAAGCACCCGTGTTTAGCCAAACTCTTCCATCAAGAGCAATAATTGTGCCGTCATTTCTGGCTCCAATTTTGAGATGAATAATGGCAGGGTGGCGTTTGGGATGAGCCACGAAGGATTCTTTGCGGTTGTTAACCAGACGCACGGTTCTCTTTGTTATCCAGGCGGCGAGTGCTGCAATTATTGCGAGGCTTGAATCTTCTTTGCCGCCAAACGCACCTCCAATGGTCGTGCTGAGTACCTGCACTTTCTCCACTTCCAGGTCGAGCGCGGCAGCAATCCGTGCCCGATCAAAGAAGGGTTCTTGCGAGCTCACCCAAACGCTTATCGTTCCATCTGGCTGATAGCTTGCCAGTGAAGTTTCCATTTCCATATAGGCAGGAGCAACCCTTTGTGTTGTAAAGGTTTCTTCAAAGACGATATCTGCATTTCCAAAACCTGAATTAGCATCCCCGGATTCAACATTAAACTGAGAGAGCAGATTCCCGGCGGGGTGTACCAGAGGGGACGAATCGTTTAACGCTTCTATTGGGTCAAATACTGCCGCAAGTTTTTTGTATTCAACCGTCACTTTTGAAGCCGCCAATTGTGCGCTGGTTTTATCCTCGGCAACGACAAGTACCACTGGTTCACCTAAGTGCCGCACTTCACCAATGGCGAGAACGGGTTGATCAGGGATCAGGCCGAATGTTTTCAATCCCGGAATGTCTTCTGCGGTAATAACCGCCTTGACACCAGGTTGCTGCAATGCCAATGTTTTATCAACTGACAGAATCTCTGCATGATGATGGGGGGATCGTACCAATACTGCATAGGCCGCGACCTCTGGTTTTAGGTCGGCAGTGTATTGTGCTTTTCCGGTTGCCTTGGATTCAGCATCTTTCCGAATTTCCGGTTGTCCAACCACATAAGTTTTAACTGTCATGTTGTAACTCCGCGGCTGCAAATTGCACCGCCTGCACAATTTTCGTGTATCCTGTGCAGCGGCAGAGGTTGCCAGACAGCGCTTCACGTATCTGGCTTTCATCTGGATTGGGCGAATGATCAAGTAATGCCTTTGTTGCCATCACCATGCCAGGTGTGCAGTAGCCGCATTGGATTGCACCGACCTGAATAAACGCATTCTGAATGGGATGGAGAATGCCATCAGAAGATAAACCTTCGACAGTAAGCACCTGCCGTCCTTCTACCTGACTGATCAATACCAGGCAGGCATTTACCGCTTCTCCATCCAGCAATACAGTACAGGCGCCGCATTCTCCGTCACCCCCGCAGGAATCTTTGGCGCCTGTGAGAGAAAAATCCTCTCGCAAGACATCTAATAAGCTTCTTGCAGCCAAAGTCTCAAGGGTGATATATTGTTGATTTAGCGTGAAATGAACAGTCAGTTTGTTCATCGAATATCCATTTCTTCCTGCTGCCAGGCGGTCTTCAAAGCCCGCTGTAAAAGTACACCGGCACTATGTAGACGATATTCCTTACTGGCACGAAGATCGTCAATTGGATTAATATCAGAAACCATAGCCTGGGCTACTTCGGCAAAAAGCTGTGTGGATGGCGTCTTACCGATCAAGCCAGCTTCAGCATGATGGCTGCGCACAGGCGTTGGTGCTACTGAACCGAATGCAACTCTTGCATGTTTGATTTTGCCATGTTGGTCAAGACTTATCAAAACCGAGGTGCTTACAACTGCAATAGCCATGCCGTTACGGCGGCCAAGTTTTATGAAGCTTGACCCCGTACGTTCTCGAGGAATTTCGAAGGTGACGTGGTCGAGATACTCCCCCTGCTGCAAGCAAGTTCGACCTGGACCGATAATGAAATCTGATAGTGATACCTGACGTTGATAGGACAGGCTGGCGAGTGTGACGACGGCATCTAAACACAATAAGGGTGGCATACTATCCGCAGCAGGCGATGCATTACATAAGTTGCCTCCAATCGTACCGCGGTTGCGGGTCTGAATAGAACCAATGCTTGCACAAGCTTCAATCAGGGCATGAGTATTTTGAATTAGAAGTGGAGAAGTGATTAATTTTGAATGAGGAGTTAAAGCACCAATTTCGATTTGACCATCACGCTCACGTAAATAACTCAATTCAGTAAACTGACTTACATCAATAAGGGTGGCCGGTTCGGCGGATCCATTCTTCCTTAGACGAGGAAGGATGTCTGTTCCGCCCGCAAGGAATCGCGCAGAGGGTTCAACAAGCATGTGAGACAATTCAGCGCGGGTTTTAGGGATAATCACTTCACAATTGAACATCATCTGCTCCTGGTAAAATCCACTTACTTTTATATATGATCAATATTAAACATTGAAAAGTATAAGTATTATATCAATGTAAAACTGAAGGGATATAAAAGTCTACAAGGTTGAAAAAAAGCCTTACTCGTTTTGTAGTTATTGAAGTGGGTGCCTGTGATGAGGTATCCAACCTGGTTGGCATAGTAGTGATGTTGAGGTGGCTCGTCTTTCCATAACAGAAACGATCCCATGTAACCAATGCGCCCGGTCTAAGTACTGTCATTTCGTGGTGAAGTGACCTTCTCAGGTGAAAGTGAGTCAGTCTGGAACAGAATTAAAAAACCAACTCAGGGATAATTGAAAAATAATAAAAAACCTCATAGTTCGAATATATCATCCCATGATGGGATTCGAGGTTCAAGGCTTTTCTTGCTCGGCACAAAAATATTGCGTGCCGTGCTTGGACGTACCAATCAACGCACTCTTTACCGTAATAATGTCTTCTGATGCGGATTACTTACTAATATGAAATCTATTCCTTAAATTTGATGGTTTTAATTTCAAAAGGCGTAAACTCCAATTTATTGATATTGATATTGATATTGCCCAGTTCGTTTTCCATTAAATCTGTTTCTACGACTATTTGGGATGAAAAGAGGGTTTGCAGACGGCATACTGCAGGCGCTCCCTGGCTCTCAAACAAGCGAATTACAACTCCATCACCTTTATGGGCTCGCTTAATTGTTTCAATAACGACCGCTGGTGTATCGGTCTGCGCCATTGAGACCACGTCCACTTGCCCCTGTGCCAAATATACCGACTTGTTAAGAGTGTAACTGTGCTTCAATGTCTCGGTACCGCAGCCGCCGTTATGTAAAAACAGCGCATAGGTGAAGTTGTGGTTTCCACGGTCCGCAGTTTTATCGGGGTAGATCGGTGAGCGCAGCAAGTTGAGAGAGATGCGGTTGTTTTTGACACGATGACCATACTTGCAGTCGTTCAATAGCGATGCCCCATGAACCTCATCCGATAAGTCTACATATTTGTGTGCACAAATTTCAAATTGTGCTTTTTCAACGTCCGTCACATCACCCGTGCTGCGCTTGATGCTGCCAAGTTGAATATCACAAGTTACGTAAGGGGACTTAATCGCGAGGTCAAAATCTGCTCTCAGCATTTTAAAAGTTTCATGATAATCGCAGTTGGTTTGAAAATAGATGATGGGGCGGTCCGTGTATAAAACCACATCCTGGGTCAAGGTCGTGCGTCCGTGTTTGTAATAGCTGCGGCGCACCACCGTTGGCCCGTCAATGTAACTTTCATGACGGAACGCTTTTAGTACCTGGTTTTTCTTCTCAAAGTATTTCCAGTCGATATCCCAGGCGTTGTAGAACAGCCATTTGTCGCGGTATAGACGCAAAGTGTTAAGCCGGCTTTCAGCAAATTCAACGCCGTCATTTTTGGTTACTGCCGAGAGGATATCACCTTGATCTGAAAACCGCACGTGGATGTGCTCGTTTTCAATGCTGTCTGCGCTAAATTTCAGTCCACTTTGCCGCGGTAGTTCTTGCAGCGGTGCAAAGCCGTATGGGGCAAGGTTGGCATGGAACCAGGCGCCGTCCTTACGGATAAATTCCTTGCGGTCAAAACTCGTGGGATTGAAAGCTGTTGTACCGCTTGCGCCAGACAGGAAGTTCATTACTTCTACGCGTTCATCATCAATTTCATGCAAAATTGTCTCGTAGCGGGCTCGGCTTTCTTCATATACGCGTTGGACGCTGCTGCCGGGCAGAATATCGTGGAACTGGTACAGCAATACCTCTTTCCACCAGGCGTCCAGTTTTTCTTGCGGGTATGCGTGTCCTTTTTGCCATGCCAGGGCGCTTAATGCTTCGAGATTTTGCAGCGCATATTCACAGCGGCGGTTATATGCCTTATTGGTTGCCTGAGTGGTGTAAGTGCCCTGGTGTTTTTCAAGGTAGAGTTCTCCGTTGTAGGTGGGCAATTTGTCCCGGTATCGATCCAGTTTGTTGAAGAAATCTATCGCTGTTCCCGGTATGACGCGCGGACTGCCTTCCAGACTGCGCTGCCGCTTCACCAATTCAATATGGGCTTCACCGGGTCCGCCGCCGCCATCGCCGATACCGTAAACTAGAAGCCCTTCGGGTGCCTGTTCAAGCTCTGTGTAATTATCAGCCGCGTGGCGGGCGCAGGCAGGGCTGCCTGCGCTGTTGTAGTTGTCGTCCGGCGGCATGTGCACAAGCACCTGGCTGCCATCAATGCCATTCCAAACAAAACTGCGGTATGGAAAGCGATTATGTGCGTTCCATGATAGCTTTGTGGTCATGAAATAGGGCAGGCCGCTCTTTAATAATATTTGGGGCAGATTGCCGTTGTAACCAAATACATCTGGCAGCCAGCACATCTTCATCTCTTGATCAAACTCGTT
>PNNU01000050.1 GCA_013824385.1 Anaerolinea sp. | reverse complement strand
GTACGGTTACGCAAACGCGCGCAAAGTAATCTGGATTGGTTTCTTCTGCAACTTGTTGGCAGTGCTCGCCATTTCGGTCGGGGGCATCCTACCTGCCTTTTCTTTTTGGTCAGTTGGTAATTTTTCAACTGCTGAAACTGCCCAGCAAGCCTATTCTGCGATCTTAGGTTTTACTCCTCGTCTTCTGGTAGCTTCTTTTATTGCTTATCTGTTTGGTGAATTTTTGAACTCCTTTATCCTGGCAAAGTTAAAACTAAAAACTCAGGGCAAGTACTTATGGGTTCGAACCATTGGCTCAACCATTGTTGGAGAAGGGGTTGATTCAGCCATTTTCATTACAATTGCATTTTGGAGTATCCTACCCTCGAATGCCTTATTTACTGCAATTCTTTCCCAGTGGTTGTTTAAGGTAGCTTACGAGACTCTGGCTACACCATTTACATACTTGATCGTAAACTTCCTCAAGAAAAAGGAAAATGAGGACTATTTTGATCGGAGTACCAATTTCAATCCAGTATCTTTTTGATAAAGGATATAGTTTTTAAGAAAACTACAAAGCGAAGCGCTCTCCAAAATCAGGAGGGCGCTTTTTGTTTAAGGATAATTACAGCATGGCAAAAGTCTGAATAGCTAATTGTCGGGGATTGATAATCACTATTTTGTTTCATCAGGCTTTCCAATTAGCATAAAAAAGCCAAATACAGTTTACACCGAACGTGTGGAGGGTTCCCCTGTGTGGGTAGTGTCGCGGCGAATAAAGGAATTTGTGCACGGATTGCTTCCAAAGCCGCGTATGCGATAACAGCAATACGGCGCTTTATACAGCGAGCATAAAGACCGGCATAATGCACCATTTGCAAGTGCTCGGGTGGGATATGTGGCACCATTTTCGAGATGAAATCCAATGCTGAACATTTTACGATAATCTTCTCACTGGTTTGAGTATCCTTATACCAGAAGGTCACACACTTTCCATCATAGTCGGTCAAATGGGGGGTAGCGAGAGGAGGATGACCAAGATAGCGCCCAATGTAACGAGCAGTATTATTGCCTTTTGGGTAAAAACTTTCTGTATAGACCACAAAACCATGATGGTCTTTGAATGTTTTTGCGCTCATCCGCTGCAAGGCGGTATCGAATGGTCTTAACTCACGAAGCTTTTTACAGAGTAAATAGCGCCATTTTGTGGAAAGGCGATCTCCAGGAACGCATTCAATCTCTACCCATTTACCATTGTTAAGACCCCCTTTGGTCATCACCAAATGGACATGAGGTTTGAAGACTAAGTCACGACCGAAGGTGTGGATGGTGTAGTCGATACCAATCCGGATACCGGAATGGATACCCTGAACAACTTCCAGTACCGCTTGAGCACCCATTTGTAGAAGCTCTTTCAGTAAACCACGGTCTTTCAGGAAAAAGGGGCGCAAAGAATCAGCGGTTGTCAGTGTGATGTGGAGACGAGGGATTTCCAGGATGTCTTTTGTTATATTGTTGACCCAGTTATCAACGTGGACTTTGCCGCGCGATGGGCAAAAGCGGGTTTTGCGGGAGAAGGGAACCCGATGTTCACCTGTTCCTGCCGCATGGTGCAGGCAAACCCGCAGCCCGGGCAGATGTAATGTGCGCTTCTTCCTTCGGGGTCACGGCAGAGCATCATATGCTGGACTATATTTGTGAAATTGGTACGTTGGTCGGCTGGGACTTCGTTTTTCATGCGGAGATCGCACCAGCGAAGCCAATGATCACGGAAGATCTGACAGAACCGGTTATGTCCGGTGGGTGATCAGGGTGTTGAAACTTTGAAAGAACGATCTTCTCCGGACTATATCGAGGATCCATTCAATCTTCTGTTGCACGGCTCGTACCAAACGGCTATACACTTATGAGACAATACGAAATCTGGTTTTTTCAAAATGGAATGGTTCTACAACACCATATTCCCTCACCGAATGGCCAAACTCGTTAACCTTCTGATTCACCCATTTCATCTGTGATGAAGTGATTTTGAATGCGGTTTTCCATAACATCTTTGTTTTACCCTTGGGGTTATACCAAGTAATAAACGAGGAGAAAAAATGGAATTCCTAAAGCAAATTAAACTCATTCAGGGAGGGATGGGTGTTTATGTTTCAAACTGGCGTCTGGCGAAATCTGTTGCCATGGAGAAACCCGGCATTACAGCCGGGACGGTTTCAGGCACTGCCCTGGATATTGTTTATGTGCGCTTGCTGCAGCTTGGTGACCCGGGCGGGCATATCCTGCGTGCCTTCACAGCTTTTGATGATCAGTTTGGGGTTGAAATTGGCAAGAAGGTTCATAGCCGTTATTTTATCGCCGGCGGGAAAAAACCAAATGAGCTATTCCAATATGGACCAAAACCGACCGTGCGGTTTATGGATAAAAGTCATGAGATTTCTGCGCAAATAAATAATTCAGAACCAACGCTATTAACCCTTGACGAAGAATTAATTGAGCTGTTGATGCTTTCCAATTTTGCTGAAGTTTGGTTGGCAAAAGAGGATCACAAGGGCAAAATCTTCATCAACTACCTGAAGAAAATTGAACTTCCCTTGATATTTGCGTTGTACGGTGCGATGCTGGCAGGGGTGGATGGGGTCGTTGTCGGAGCTGGAAACCCCGATGGATTACCTGCTTTATGTTCCGATTTAGCGAAACATGCCCCTGTGATTACCGACCTTTCTGTTCTTTATCGCGAATCGGGAGAAAAATTTATTCTCTCATTTAATCCTGGTAGTATTGCACAGGGTCGATTTACCCTGAAACCGCTCATTCGACCTGCTTTTTTGGCGATTGTCTCCTCTGAGAACCTTGTTGATGCTCTTGCTCACAGCTCAAGCCAACCCCCGGATGGTTTTATTATTGAGCACCATACCGCCGGAGGACACAATGCTCCGCCGCAGGGACCTGCAAAAAATGACAGCTCGGGTCAGCTATTGTACAGCGAATCGGATGAACCCGATCTTGAAGCCATTCGTCGGCAAGAGCTGCCTTTCTGGTTGGCGGGAGGATACAACTCTCACACAAAGTTCGAAATGGCACTGAAAGCCGGTGCAACTGGCGTGCAAATCGGTTCCACTTTTGCCCTGGCAGAAGAATCGGGCTTGAGTCCTGCGTACCGGAATGCCTTGTTTACAGAGTTTAAGAATGGAAGATCAAATGAAGCACTTGTGAGGACATCTTCTTTCTCCCCCACCGGGTTCCCGTTCAAGGTGGCACAGCTCAATGGCACGTTGTCAGATGAAGATGTGTATACTGCCCGGCGCCGGAATTGCGATTTGGGATTATTGAAACAAATTGGGTTGAGTAAACCTGACGAAAAAGGCATGCGCCATTTGTTTCAACGCTGCGCGGCTGCGCCGGTTGAAGATTTTATCAATAAACGAGGGTTAATACATAACAGTGAGGGCAAACGTTGCCTTTGCAATGGTTTAATTGCAGGTGTTGGATTAGGGCAAATCGGCAAACAGCCTGGAGAACAATCGGAAGAGCCAGCTATTGTCACGTTTGGCAATAACCTTGACGGGATCTGCAAATTATCACAGCAAGGTCAAATCGTTTATAGTGCAAGAAATGTAATAGAGGATATCTTGGGCTTGTCTGTTTGATTAAATGAAATAGAGTAACAAACCATTGCTTAATCAGTAAAGTATCGGCAACCTTGCTTCGGCTATCCCCGCTGCAAGCAGACGGGGCATTACGCCTTCGCAAGAACATCGGTTGTCTTTAAGTGCTATGAACCCACCGGCACAGAACGCCGGTTGCGCTGCAAGCAGCGCGGTATTCAACGCTTCGCTAATAAATTGAATTGAAGTTTAGAGGTCAGCACCTTGCTTTTTGCCAATCTTGATCTGGCGAACTGCGGCCACCACAATCACAACAACGACTGCTGAAATCCCCGCCTCAGGCAGCCCATTGGCAATCGCCACACCCCAAAGAGTCTTCCAGATGTTTGCGCCTAAGACCGAAATCACCTGTGCGGAGGTTCCAAAAACCAGGCCGAGCATGCCCAGCACCAGCACGGTGTTGGTCAGGCTGCCCACGATTCCGCTGACAATCATGCCAACCACTGGCCATTTCTTCAGTCCGTTCCATGCCAACCAGGCCATCGGTCCTATCAAAATGCGCGGCAAAACCGAAAGCAGCGGATTGACAAACAACGGATCCAGCGGTCCGGTAGGACCAACTGCAGCCTGGTACATACTGAAAAGGCCAAAGATCAAACCGATTACGCCACCAACGATGGGTCCTTCAAGAATGGCGCCGATGATGGTAGGCACTTGCATAATTGAAAATGAGGCCAGACCCCAGGGGATGAAACCCCAGTGGGTGAATCCCAAGATAACGGTGATTGCGCCTAAAACGCCGGTTACAACAATCTTACGAGTGCGATTTTGTGCCATTTATTTCTCCTGTCATTCACTATAACAAGATTAACCCGGCGTTAAATAAAAGTTACACCGGTTTCCAAGATATTTTATTATCTTAGAATGTTATTAAGACAAAACGATACAGATTTAAACATCCTGATATACATTCAATTTAATTTCAAGTTGTCTTTAGAATGAAAATATTTCTTATGAATACGCATTAATATTAGATTAGAAATCTTAATATTTCATAAAATTCTGTCAAAATTGCAAAAATCTTCAATTTTAAGCGTACTGAATTCAAACCCTTTTTAGCCTGTTTTAGGCCTAAAAATGGGCTTTTTTAATAACATTCTTATAAATATTGGTCAGATAATCTTGTTTTGGGTAATAATCGGTTGCTATTTCGCGTTTTTCCCCCAATTTACTCCAAAAAACCTGTTTACACAAACTCCTTTTCGGTTGTAATTATTAAAACATAGAACATTAATCCTACCAACCATAAAGGAGGCTTCACATGCTAATCATCAATAAGAAATATTCAAATCTTCTCAAAGGATATCAGCGTGCATTGGAATAAGGTCAAAAGTTAAAAACCGAGTGGGAATGCAAATACAAACCAGAGTTGCTAGTTAAATTGCAGGTAATTGAATCAGAGCAGATAAAGGAGCATCAAGAGAAATTGCTTGCCTGGCAGGAAAGTGAAAAAAACAGTATTGAGCAATGGGAAAAAGCAGAAAAAATGAGACTTGTTGAATGGGAAACGAATGAAATTAGTAGACAAACAGCTTATGCAACAGATAACGCCCAAAATCGAGCTAACAGTCAATTACGCATTGAACAACAAAAACAAAAAAGAATGATTTGGATGATTTTTATGGATAAGTTCTGTTGCCTTGTGTTTTGTCTTGTTTCTAATTGGTTTGTTTGTAAAAGTCGGCGTTATTTTGGGTATTTTTGGATTTCTGAGCGCAATGATATTGAGCATTTTCTCAATTATTGCGTTCATCTTTTTCATTGTGAATTGCAGCATAGGTATAAAACCTTTACCTAGGTATATACCCGTTCTTAAGCCCCAACCTGCAAAAAGGATCTCTCAAAACCAACCTGTACCCCCTTTCAAGTCTGAGAGCTTGGTCGAAAAGTATTCATATCCCAGCGTAATCTCTCGTTGGCAGGATCAAATCCAATACAAAGATCAGGGGAATGAATATTTCCGAAATCTAGTTCAGGAAAAACCGGACACAATTAATGGTAACCCTGGTGAAATCACTCTTCTTAAAGATATTTTATGTTTGACTAATAGTGAATCAGAAAAAATAGATGATAACGGGATATACATCCTTGGATTGAAAATTGGTGAAAATGCCGATATTGATGGAACGTTGATCAGTGTAAAGATGTTATGGCTTCTGGAGAGCAAATCTCTTGCTGGTAAGGTTGAATATAGCTTTGGACAATGGAAACATACGGTTTATGTGAAGAATTCTGGACACAGAGAGTTGGAAGGCTGGCAGGAAAAAGAATATGGTCGGCCCATCGAGCTGGACAAACAATGGCTTCACGAAAAAGCTTGCGTAGAGAAAATGTTGTCCAAAAAGTTAAAAAAATATCCTTGGATGCTCAAAATGATAAAAGGTGGTTTGGTATTTACTTATCCGGGTGTAGAGATCAATATCACCAATTGTCCGGTTTACTTTACTCACGAGTATTATATTTATAAGCATATTGACCATGAACTTGATAACCAGGAACTGACATTCGAAAGAAGATTAGAAATCGTGGATGAATTACTTACTGGTAATCGTAAATATGAAAAAGAAGAAGTATCGGCCGTAAAACTGGCAGATGATATTTACAACGAGATCACGGATTATTTGGATAATCAGAATAGCAATCCCCCGATTTACTAGGAAGAGTATTTTAAAAATATGGGACAAGACTTTAAAATGGCGACCATTTTTGAGGTCTTGTCCCGAATGATCACTTATGTGAATGACAATTCAAGAAAGTAATGGTGATTTATGAGTGAATTAACTGTTATTTCCAAAAAAGAGATCATTTCTACTCAAAATCTTGATCAAAATCCTGCTGCAGTTTACCTCGCCGGTTTGACCCCTACAGGCAAAGGTCTCTTATCAGTCATTTAGGATCTGTGAGTGGGTGTGAGTTGGACTTGTAATGCCGGCCCAAACCTGATTCCTCCAAAGGCCGATCCCAAGAAAACCCAACACCCACACCTATTTGTGAAGATAATTATGAATGGAAACAAAGAGAAGGTGCTAGCGTGAGTAGTTGGATAAAAGTACCAAATGGAGATGAGAGTACTGATTATATTTGGGACCCTATTTTGGAAATTATAGGAAAGGCTTCGATTATTCTTTCTATTAGTCTCAGCTTCTCCTCCAAAACCATTAGTAGACATGTTGTTGCTTGAATTATTGCTTAAGGGGTTTTTTTTTAAAATGGAAAGACGAAAATAGCTAATCCTCACCCTTCATTATGTATCGTGTTGAACGTCCAGCTCCCTTAGGTTCTATCAGGTTTAATTCGACCAATCGATGAAGGTCTTGAGCCCTGGCTGATTTTCCTCGATCTACGAGTAAAGCATAATTTTGTTCCGTGATATATCCTTTACTTTTGATTTCAGCTAATATTATATGGTCATATGGTTTGAGTAACTCAGACGCAACCTGAGCTGTAACAAGTAATTTTTGAACTCGAAGAAGTTCATCTATCAATCCTCCCGTGAAGTATTCCAGCCAAGGAGTAAAGTCAATATTCTCGACCAGGTCGTAATAATTCCCGAATTCCCCTACTGTTTGGAAGTAGCGAGTTACATTCTGGTTGTAATAGCTCTCAAAGCTAAAAAGCCTAAAGGTATTTAGACCCATTTCAGAGAGGAGTAATTTCGTGGTAAGCCGTGTCGTCCTGCCATTCCCATCCATAAAAGGATGAATGATCACCATTTGTTTGTGGAAGATTCCAGCCAAAATCAAAGGGTCAACCACCTTCTGGCTTGCCGCCACAAATGTAACGAGGTCCTGCATCAGAGGTCTGACATCTTCTACATCCGGAGGCAAATAGACTGGAGCTCCCTTACGAGGATCATTCACGACCACTGGCTTTTTTCGTAACTTGCCACACTCATGTTCCAACATGAGCCCTAATGTTACTCGTTTATGGATGTCTAGGATCAATGGTAACGAGAATTGTGCTTTGGAACCATTCAGAAACATGAGAGCATTATTATAATTGATCACTTCTTTTTCGCTGTCTCTTGCGTTTTCAGGAAGAGATTTTAATATCTTTTTCACCTCAGTGAGGGGAAGTGGGTTCCCTTCGATGCTGGTTGAAGAATAAACGGACTCCTCACGAGCTCTTTCCTCAAGTTTGATGGTAACGACTTCAAGAAAATGTCGGCAGTTTAGTTCAGTAACTAGAGCTGTAACTCGTTTGATATTGGCCAGTAACTGGGGCGTGATTGTGTATTCTGGATTGAATGTCATATCAAAATTATACACCAAGCGGACGATTAGCGGACGATTAGCGGACGAATATTCCGCTATCTACTAATACGATTAGCTAAGAATGATATGGCCTAACATTCAGTTAACACCTCTTGTTGGGTTATGTCATTGACCTAATGATCAATATCATAAACAGAATTTACTCTTCAAAAATGCTATAATATAAGAACAAAAGTTCTTAATTGAGGAGTTACTGTGTAGGTATAAAGTAATTTGAAGGGAGGTTCAGAAAACAATGCCAGCTCCACAAATTGCGGCGAGATTAAAGGGTGATGATTATCAAGCAAGATTCTTTTGGTATCTTGCCATTCAATTATTAATCCCTGGTAGTAATATTAAATCGGTGAGTTTAGAGTATGATGCTGCAACTCACGTGGATGATGTGGCTGTATTCTATAAACCTCCTGATAGGTCGGATTGGGGTGGGTACCAAGAGGCAGAATTTTACCAAGTCAAATATCATGTTGACCATAGTAATGGTTATTCAGCAGATGTAATGATGGATCCAACCTTTATTAATTCACCAAAAGACTCATTATTACAAAGGTTTTATAAAGCTTACACTGCTCAGAGAATTCATTTTTCAACCTTTACTCTGAACCTTGTTTCAAATTGGACATGGTATGAAGATGATTTACTTGCTAAATCGATCAGAGATGGATGCCAATTACCAAAGGCATTTTTTGTGTCATCCAAAAAGTCAAAGCTCGGAATTGTTAGGGAAAAATGGATTGAGCACCTCGGGATCGATGATGCTACTTTTTTGGATTTTTGCCAAAAACTTCGCTTTAACCTGAATTACTTTAGTAACTCAGGGCTAAATAAAGCCTTATCGGATCGTTTACAGAATGCCGGATTAATCCCTCTTGATCATCAATCTTTAATATCTCCTTATGATGATCTTGGGAGGAAAATTATCGTGAATCAAAAATTGGATTTCGACAAGGATTCATTGTTGAAATTATGCAAAGCTGAAGGGCTTGTTAGCGGAGATCCAATAGCTAGAACAGTACGAACTATCGGTATCCGTAGTTTTACACGTTTTGCTGAAAATCTCGAAATTGAAACAGATAGTTGCATTTCAATAGATGACCGGTTCGAAGGTCGATTTCCAAAAGGTGGAGAATCCTGGATTAATATTGCAAATTTGGTGGAGGGCTATTTAAATACTCAACTCCACCAATTAGGCTTAAGTGATAACAAACTGATTCTAGATTGTCATTCGTCGTTATCCTTTCTTGCAGGAAATTTGGCCACTCATCGTTCCCAGGTCTATCCTGCCGGCCCGCGACCCCTTCAGGAGATGTTCAAACCGCAAAGAATAGATATTGTCCCATCCGATTCTCTCTGGAAAATTTCTATTCAAAAAATCACAGATGGTGCATGCAATCTGGCCGTCGCTGTTTCTGTCTCTAACCAGATTGATAAGCATGTTGTCGACTATCTCCATGAAAATCAAAATGATATCGGAACTCTATTAATTCTTGAAAATGCTTCAGGTACTGGATCAACAAGCGTTAGAGACGCGAACCATGCATGGGCATTAGCCATTTCTTTGATTCAAGAAATTCGAAAGTATCAGATTAGCGGATATCGAACCTTGTTGTTTATTTGTGCTCCTAACTTTCTTACATTCTATATTGGCCAATTATCACGGCCCCTCGGCAAGATAACACTTTTTGAATACGACTTGGACATTCAAGATCACGGGACTTATTTTGAAAGCTTTTCGATTCCCCTACCCAAAGATACTGAATAGTAAACAGAAAGGATAATAATGGAATTACCGAATGATTTTTCTGAATTTCTCAAGGAAATTCGACCAACACAAGCTATGTTAACAAATTGTAAAGATGGTCACACATTGCTGCGAGATAGGTTGAATTCTGAGAAAAGTCTAAAAGAATATCTTGTGAGCGATTTTCTGCAAGGAAGTTATAGACGGAGTACTGCAGTTCGTCCAAAAAATGGAAAAAGGTCTGATGTAGATATTATCGTTGTTACCAATCTCTCTGAAGAAAAGTACACACCCAAAAAAGCAATGGCATTATTTGAACCTTTCCTGGAAAAATACTACAAAGGTAAATGGCGTACTCAAGGGCGATCGCTTGGAATTGAGCTTACTGAAGTTGATTTGGATTTGGTTATAACATCGGCCCCTTCCGAATCAGATGTTGAAAGCCTAAAATCGGAAGCCGTTACTACGAGTGATAGTATTTCAAACGCGCCGGATTGGAAATTGACCCCTTCCTGGTTATCCCTCCGATCAAGAGAGTTTAATTTTTCAGCAAAAACATTACTTGAACTCTCTGCGAAGGAGGCGGAATGGAAACTTGCTCCCTTGAGAATTCCTGATCGCGATGCTGGTATTTGGGAGGATACTCATCCATTAGAGCAAATTCGTGTGACTCGGGATTTAAACCAGGACACTAATTATCATTTTGTAAATGTGGTAAAAAGTATAAAATGGTGGTGGCTTGATCAGTTAGAAGATCCTCAACCCCCAAAAGGTTTCCCCTTGGAAAGACTTATCGGAGAATGTTGCCCCCCTGACATTACTTCAGTCGCTGAAGGGATTACGCGCACACTCGAAACAGTCTTATCCTTATACGGATCTCTTATTTTATCCAGATCAAAACCTGTATTGCCAGATTATGGCGTTCCTAATCATGATGTTTTCAAACGAATTACTCCAGAGCAATTTACTGCTTTTTATGGTTTGGTTCAACCCGCTGCATTACTAGCCAGAGAGGCCCTCAATTCTAAAGGTCGCACTGAAAGTGGAAACCTCTGGCGAGAATTGCTGGGGAATAAATTTCCTAAACCTCCCGACAATGGAGGTTCAAATGGCCAAGGGTACACCCCTCCAAATGAACCAGCTGTACCTGGAACAAGCCGTTATGCTTGAGGATAAATGACTCAAGATATCCCACGACAAATCCTAAATGGGATACGTCTGGCACCTGCGAATGGTATCCAAATAATAGGTGATCCCTTTTGTTTTGAATCAAATTCCTGGGTATTTGAGGTTAGGTTGTCACTGGGGCTTAATCAAAGTGAGAAAACGACTCCTTTCCTAGAATATTCTAATTGGTATGTGTTGGTAGAAGATTCATATCCGTTTGGTGATATTTCAATTTACCCTTCAAAGGAAAATGGGATAATTGGGACCTACCCACACCAATCTATTAATCTCGAAGGTCAAAACAAATATCCTTGGCGATCCGGTAAACTGTGTTTGGATAGCCCAATTACTGCTTTAGGATTAATCGCGGGAAACCAAGATCCAATTGGTAACAGCGAAGAACGCATTTCTTGGCACCTATCTCGGGCTTTAGGATGGATTCGTGCGGCGGCCAGCAGTACATTAGTAAAAAACGGGAATCCGTTTGAAACACCTTCATATCCAACCTCAAAAGAGAAATACAAATTGGTTCATGACGAGTCCCCGGAAACATTTCATTTATGGAATAATATAAAACCTGGTGATTGGGGGTACACAATATTGGAAAATTTATCCGATATTGACCAATCGTTATCAGTTGTTAGTTTTTATCGAAGAAGGTTAAAAAAAACACCTCGCTTACTTCGATCTACATCCAGGTATGATCCTGCTAAACATTTTTTGAATAATCCAAAAACCATTAAGGGAATATGGTGGTTGTGGAGCGAGCCAGTTGTCCTAAATCCTTGGCAAGCACCTTCAACCTGGGGAGAACTTCGAATTATTGGAAACTCAATGGATATAGATGTCGATGGTTGTTTGAATAGAATGGTGAATTACCTGCGAGAAAATAATTCCCGTTCAATTCTAATTGGATACCCCATTCCAAAGTTCATTGGAGAACCATCTTCTGAAATATACTGGAAAGCGATTTCAATAATTGAACTTGACAAAAAAAAGAACATTGGAACAAGATCTGGACATATAGAAAGGAATATCTGGCAGCTAGATCGAGAGATTATTTTCGGTGATAAAAAATCAATTAACTATATTTACACTGAAAATTGGCACCCTGACCGCGCTCAAGCAAGGGGTAGACTTTTAGAAGCTCTTCGGAATTCGAAAATTACTTTGATAGGCACCGGTGCATTAGGATCCCTTCTTGCTGAATTGTTAATTAGGGGAGGAGTTAAAAATACCGTATTCATAGATCCAGAATTACTAATTATGGGAAACCTTGTCCGACACACCCTTTCTGGCAATGAAGTCGGAAAACTTAAGGCTCAAGCCCTTGCTGACCGGCTATCTTCTGTTGCACCATTTTCAAAAATCACACCAAAGAGTATTAAATTCCCTACCGATAGATCCAAAATAATCCAATTACTGGATGACTCTGATATCGTAATAGATTGTACGGCTGACGATGAGGTATTGCATGAATTGTCTTTGGGCTGGTGGGATATTAATAAGATTTTTATCTCCAGCTCAGTAGGTTATAAAGCAAAACGTACATTTCTTTTTGTGCATCAGGGGCACTTTTTCCCAGCGAATGAATTTTTAAGAACGCTCAATCCGTATTTGCAAGAAGAACAGACTTATTGGGCTGGAGAAGGAGAGACTCTTGAAGGAGCAGG
>PNNU01000049.1 GCA_013824385.1 Anaerolinea sp. | reverse complement strand
GTTGCCAATGAAATCGGCTACAAACAAAGTAGCTGGGAAGTGATAAACCTTATCTGGACTGTCTAATTGTTGAATAACGCCTTCCTTCATGATGGCGATATTTGTAGACATGGTCATGGCTTCCACCTGATCATGGGTTACATAAACAGTTGTTGCTCCGGATACATGGTGAAGGCGTTTGAGTTCGGTGCGCATATCCATGCGGAGGCGGGCATCAAGGTTAGAAAGTGGCTCATCCATTAAAAAGACGTGTGGTCGATAAGCCAGCATACGAGCAAGAGCAATGCGCTGCTGTTGGCCTCCGCTCATTTCACGGGGATAACGGTCTTCATACCCTGACATCTGAACTTCAGAGAGCGATTCTTTGATTCGCCTGTCCATTTCTTCTTTGGAGAGTTTTTGGATTTCAAGTGCAAAGGCCAGATTTTTGTATACATTCATGTGCGGCCATAAAGCGTAATTCTGAAATACCAACCCCAGATCACGCTTGCCAGGAGCCATGGATATGCCCTTAATGTGTGAATAAACCAGCTTGTCGCCGATATAGATCTCACCCTCGTCGGGATCTTCCAGGCCAGAAATACATCGCAGAAGGGTTGTCTTGCCGCAGCCGGAAGGGCCAAGCAAGGTCAGGAAAGTGCCAGGTTCAACCGTAACGCTGACATTGTTGACTGCTACCACATTGCCAAATTTCTTTGTGAGGTTTTTTACAGTGATTGTAGTTTCCATGATGTTCTCTCCTTACATTCCCAGGCCTTTTTTCAGGCTTCCGCCTTTGAAGCGGCTAATAATGAAGTTGCCGATCAAGACCAAAACGATCAGAACGATAATGACAGCATTTGCTTGCTGCTCATTTCCGTTTTCGATGTACCGCATGGTCATACTTGCCAACACTGCCGTTGTAGGCGTTACCAGCAAGATAATCAGAGATAACTCTCTCATCGTGGTGATGAAGGTCATCAAGAACCCAGAGACAAAACCTGTGCTGGTCAATGGGAAGATGATCCTTTTAAACCGTTGCCAGGGTGATGCGCCGGCAATTGCCGCAGCTTCTTCAAGCTCTTTACTCACTTGCAGCATGGCCGAAACCCCACTGCGCGAGGAATAAGGAATGTGTTTGGCAACGGAAACAACCACCAACAGGGCAAAGGTGCCATATAGAGCGGGTATTGGACCAACTGGTTTGGTAAACATGGAAATGTAAACCGCACCAAAAGCAATACCTGGAATTACATAGGGGATGAAGGCGAGCTGTTCAACTAATTTTGAAAGGCGAGTTCCCCTGCCTTTTACAATGGCATACCCAAGAATGACACCAAAGAAAGCTGTGAACAAAGCGGTGAATAATGAAAGCTTGATGGAGTTCCACGCTCCCAAATAGATTCTTGGATTGAGGAGAACACCTGGTTCACCACTGTTGATGGTAATGTCGCCTTTTCCAATCCAGTGTGCCAGGGTGAAATTACTTGCACTATAATCACCAGTGTGGAGCATGAAGGTACTCCAGATCAACAAGGTGAGTGGTAATACCGCAATGATGAATTGGAAGACCACTATGATAGCCGTAAACAAGCCTTTAAAGTTTCGCAGCTTCATTTTTTGAGCCATGAAACCCCTACCCCCGATGGTTTCGTAACTTTTTCGAGTACCCACCAGTTTTTGGTTAATCATGACTGTAACCATCGCAAATAAAATCAGCACGATGGCCAAGACAAATCCATCTCCATAATTGCCAATGCCGGTATTGGATCTCAACATCGTAGACAAGGTGTAGTACTGAACAGGCACACCCAGCACATTTGGTCCACCAAAAGTCCCCATGGTTTTAGAGAAGGTCATGATAAAACCAGAGGCAATCGCAGGTATGACCAATGGAAAAGTGATCTTGCGCATGATGCGCCATCGGCCTGCGCCTGATAATTCACCTGCTTCTTCTAGGGAGCTGTCAATGGAGAGTAATGCTGCCGCCACAAACAGAAAGAAAAAGGTATAGTAATGCAGGGCACTGCTCACTATGATGGGGACCGGTCCATATGCAAGCCAGTCAGGGGTTGGTTGATTGGTAATAAACTCCAATAAACCGGGCGTTCCGCCCGACTTTGCATTTTTAAACAAAACCTTCCATGCCATGGCGATGGTCCAGGAAGGCATGATGTATGGAACGGTAGCCAAAGTATTAATGATACCTTTGCCAGGAACATCCGTACGTACAACCAACCATGCCATCAAACCACCAATTACCAATGCCAATAGAGTTGCCCCCAAAGAAATGGTAAGTGAATGCAATAGAGGTTCATACGTCATTATCACGGCTATCTTGCTGGTTAACATTCTTAGCCAGTGATACCAGGTGATGTCACCTATGTTTGCATCCTTTAATATTCGCAAATCGCTATCTGATACTGTGATCGTTGTCGCGAGCATGCGATATAGCGGAATAAGGACCATATAGAACATCACTACAAGCATAAATAGTGACAAGATTACTTGCGGCCTTGAAATCCATCTTGTAAATCTACGCAGATAGGCCTGGAATTTTTCTGCTTTTGTCTGTTGGTCGAACGTACTAGCAGCCATTCATTCTCTCCTGTTCAAAGCAAATTACCAGCTTCGGTTCACGTTCAACAAAATCCTCAAATATAACAAGCTTTTCCCTTGAAAATCCTCCTATAACAAATTTGAAAACTCAGATTTCTTCGGCATTAAAGAGCTTCAAGCGTTCACGTAAAGAATCCAACTTATCCAATGCGGGCAATATCGTTTCTGGTTGTTGATCTGCAACAGAAAGTAATAAAGCATTGATAATGGTCATAGGCACAACCATGGAATGAAATTCTGATACTGGGCCCCGTTTGGCAGCCAGGACCACTTCGGCTTTGTGACCAATAAGGGTTTCTAATGTGTCGGTGATCAATATTATTTTGCAACCAATTTCGTTTGCATAATCGAGCACGAGTTTTAATGTGGGGTTTACGTTATAGAAACAAATTACATAGAGAACGTCATCAGATGAAAGGGTCAGTAGGGAATCAAGTACTTCGCGACCTGAGCTTTTTAACGGAATGACTGCCTTCCCAAAGCGGCTCAACCGTATATGCATTAAATCGACCAGTGTAATTGAGGGGCCGGTACCGAAAACAAAGAATCGGTTGTTTTCCATGGTTATTTTGACTGCTTTATCGAATTCCTGGCGATCTACAGATTCCAAAGCCTGGGTTAAGTAATCGATTTCCATCATGGTTAAGCGTTCAAAGATGTCCCCTTTTTCTGGCACTTCTTTGAGCCGGGAAAGGATCCTTGAGGAGTGTGTGAGTCTGGTTTTGAAAGCATCTTGAAAAGAGGCTCGTAGAGCCGGATACGAGGGATAACCCAACGTGCGCGCAAATCGAACGACGGTCGCTTCACTGATGTCGAGGGATTCAGCAATTTCACCTGCTGAGAGGAAAGCAGCGTCGTTCTGATTATTACGCAAGAAATTGGCGATTTGTTTTTCGCTTTTTGTCAGACCATCAAAATTATTACTGACTTGTTGATTGAAATCCAATTTTGGTTGAGCCTCTTCATTTGTCATTTTATTTCTCCAATTTGGTTTTTCGTTAACCAATACCGTTAAGCGCCATATTTGGCAAGTCGAAATGCGTTTGCCAATGCGATTGGCATCACTTCTTTTGCAGGGAGAATTCCCAGGCTGCCTTTTAAACAATTTCTTTCACCAAAACTTGTAATCCCATCGGGACGAACGTAATTTGAAAAAATCATGGTGGGTACAGGGTGCCAGGAATGGAACTTCAATGCGGCCGGGGATGAATGATCACCGCTTACGATAATCACGTCTGGTGCAAGTGCTGTCAACCGGGGGATTAATGCGTCAACTTCTTCAATCACGCGAACCTTACGGTCGAAATCGCCATCTTCCCCTGCGGTATCTGTTTGTTTGATGTGAATATAAAAGAAATCAAAATTCTGCCAATTGTCTTCAAGTGCAGCAAATTCATCAGCAATGGATTTGCCCCGAAATTGGATAATTTCCATGCCTACGAGGCGGGATACACCTTTATACATACCGTTGACGGCAATCGCAGCAGGATTCAGTTTGAATATATCTTGATATTTTGGCAGAACAGGAAGCTTATCAAAACCGCGCAATAATATTCCGTTGGCAAATTTTTCACCTGCAAGAGCTTTTGTGGCTTTTGCAACGAATTCATTAATGATTTCAGCAGTTCGAATGGAAGATTGGTCCAGGCCTGTTGCCAGCATAGGGTTGATACCGTTTTTTTGAGGATCAGTTTCGCTTACATTGGCACCCAAACCTGCCCCCCTGATCACGAAGGCAAAACGATGTTCTTTTACCGGTACAACAAAGATCTCGACGTTATCCATCTTAATCGCGTTGAGAATTTTTGCCAGTTTTAACGCCTCTTCAGTTGCCAATCTACCTGCACGTCGATCAATGAGGACACCATTTTCGTCCAGACTGCAGAAGTTCCCTCTGGCGGCGATATCTTCAGGGCGCAGGTCAAAATCCACACCTAACGCCTCGAGGGCACCCCGACCGATTTCGTGTTCGATGGGATCGTATCCGAAAATTCCCAGATGGCCGGGACCGCTGCCCGGGGTGATTCCATACGCAGCAGGAATGGTCAGCCCAAGCGCGGAGAGTGAGGCAAGATGATCGAGGTTTGGAGTCTTGGCAGTTTCCAATTCGGTTAATCCACCTGGCTGCATGGGTAATCCTCCAAGACCGTCAAGAATAAGCATGACGATCTTGGTTTTTGCTGGAATTGTCATTCGACGTAAAAAGTCTAAATCCATATAACCTCAGTAAAATACCGTTTATTTGATGAAACTGGGTCTTCCCTTTCCAAAAACAAAGGCGTTGTAGGCTTTTTCTGTCTTTGAATAATTTCCGTCACGATCGAGTGCAATCCCTCGTCCAATGCCTGAGACAATTTGACCAACACCAATTGCATTGATCTTCTCATCCAACATTTCAAGGAGGGTAGGGGCGCTGCCGGGTTCTGTGCTTCTTCCATCGAATATCATATGAAGAAACACATCGGTTAAGCCGCGTTCTTTTGCCATTTTTAGCATTGCCAATGGATAATCGATTGATCCGTGTGAGCTCTTTAAAGTAAGCAAACCAATTAAATGTAGCTTGCTTTTATTATTGATGGCATGATCAATAGCTTGAAGAAGAATCGTATTTTCATAAAAGCTGCCATCTTTCATGGCTGAATCCAAACGCACATCATCCTGCAAAACAACACGACCGCCGCCGAGATTCATGTGCCCGGCTTCTGAATTGCCGGCTTTTCCAGCTTTCAAACCAACAGCCTCACCGGATGCCTCGAGGGTACTGGTGGCTTCTGAAGCTATGAGTTGATCCCAGGCAGGCGTGTTAGCAAGGAAAATTGGATTACTTTCATCCTGCTTACCGATACCCCAGCCGTCCAGAATGATTAAGAGCACTTTTCGATTTGATCCAAAGTGATGGTCAACTGTCAGGCAGGACCCTGTCATGGCTGAAGGCTGTGGAAGGTCTAATGCGTTTAAAATTGTGGGTGCGACGTCAGCAAGTTTTCCATTTTTCAATTGAACCCTGGAAGGTGCTATGGGATCGATCAATATGAAATCCACAAGGTTGGTGGTATGTGCCCCGTTGGGAGTACCATCTTCATTAAATAGTTCTTCAAGATTGCCATGGTCTGCAGTAATTAGAGTGACATAACCTGCATCACGGGCAGCGGCGACCACTTTTGCCAGGTTGCGATCAATAACTTCGGCGCATTTTATTTTTGCTTCGCGATTTGCAGTATGACCGATTACATCCCCGTTGGCAAAGTTGGTGACGATTAAGTCTTCTTTATTTATGATGCTTTCTATGACTTTTTCAGCGACTTCATCCAGTTTAAGTTCAGGAACTTTGTCGAAAGGGATTCCTTTGGGGGAAGGAACACGAATGTCTTTTTCGTTGGAGAATGGTTTATTGTTTCCGCCGTTGAGGAAAAAAGTTACATGAGCAAATTTTTCAGATTCAGAAATACGCACTTGAGATAGACCGGCTTTACTTACTACCTCTCCCAAAGTGTCTTTCATTTGGACTGGTGCAAAGGCAACAGGAAGGTCTATAAACTTGTCGTGATATAAAGTCAAAATTACAAAAGGAAGGTTTGTAAATGTAATCTTCTGAAATTTATTGAAATTGGGTTCAGTAAACGCTTCAGTGAGTTGAATTTCACGTTCACCTCTGCGGCAGCAAAAAACGACAGCGTCATTCTCTTCAATTCTGCCAACAGCTTTGCCCTGGTTATCAACGGCAATAACCGGCTCAAACGAATAATCGGTTTGACCTTCAGAGTACATTTCTCTGACGGTATTTGCAAGAACTTTGCCGCTGTTTTTAATCTGGTTATTGCACATTGAAACTCCGATTATTGCTTATTAATTTACAGAAACTCTTGGTGGAAAGATTTTTAATAGGTCAGTAAGTCGTTCAATAACCATGTCAGGTGTTTGTTCCGGGGTTAGCACCAAATCTTTATCGTCTTCATCAGGCATAATGATCACCATACCAAAACCGGCATTGCGAGTACCTTCAACATCACGGGCAAAGTTGTCGCCAACATAAACGCATTGTTCAGGGGTGACCTCAGCCTGCCTGGCTCCTTCGAGATAGATGGAGGCATCCGGTTTGCGCTTTCCAAAAACGGAAGAGAGCATGACAGATTTGAAGTACTGAGTCAATCCGTCTGATTCAAGCCATTCGGGAATTTCACGTTCAGTGATCACGTTGCTGATAATACCTAATACGTATCCGCGCTTGTAAAGCTCGATGATGGTTTCTGCTCCGCCTTCTGCAACAACACGTCTTCCCATCGATTGACGGAATTGAAACGTGAGCTGCGCAGAAATGGAAGCGATTGTTTCAGTTGGATAATCTGGCAAAAGCCATTTTGTCCACAATTCTTTTTCTGATGCTTCAACCATATTATCAAAAGCCCATTTTCGATAGAGTTTATAGCGGCGGTCAAGTTCAGCCACAAAACTGTCAGGGTCTTGAGCGGTTCCGACCAATTTGACGATTTCCATTCGTGCAGCCGCCCGGTGGGGTTCCTCTTTAAGCAGGATGCGCAACGTATTACCCACATCCAGAAAAATGGCGTTTATATCGGCGATCTTGGCGGACTTCTGAATATCCATGGTGGTTACTTTCGAGCTGGAAAGATATCCAGCAATTGTGCAATTTCGGTGATGTGATAGTCGATAACAAAATCGCTGGTTTGGGGCTCTTTTTCAAGCGTCGCAGGCTCGTCAATCACAATCATCATGCCGTAGCCGGCAGCGTGAGTGCCTTCGACGTCGCGGATGGGGTTGTCTCCAACGTAGGCGCAATTGACAGGATCAACGCCAATTTCTCTTGAGGCCAGCCAATAGATTTCAGGGTCAGGTTTACGTAAGCCCACTTTTGACGACAAGATGATCGGGTTAAAGATTCCGGTTAATCCATCAGATTCAATCCAATCGGGTATTTCGGTTTCAGTGATCGTATTGGCGATGATGCCGATTTTGTAACCGCGCTTGGCAAGTTCGAGGACGGTGGTTTTCACATCGTGCCGTGGAACACGGATTCCATCATGGTCGCGCCACAGGCGGGTGAGTTTTCCAGCCAGGGGTGCGATTTTTTCAACGGGATACCCTGGCAAAAGGTGAATGGACCAAAGGTCTTTTTCAGAAGATTCTTTTAACGATTTCTTTGAGGCTTTGCGATAAGCTTTCCAGCGTTCTTCCAAACCGGCATAGAATTCTTCTTCAGATTCTGTTGCGCCAACCAATTTCATCAGATCTTGTTTGGCCTTCGCTTGAAATTCAGGATCTTCCAATACGATTCGCAACGTATTGCCAACATCCAGGAAAATGGCTTCGATATTAGGATTCATGGATTTTCCCTTTCGATCTGTAAAGAGGATGATGAAGAAAAATCGCCGTAAATTGATGGCGTATTCAGTTGCAAATGTAAAAATTGTGAATTTGTCCTTACAAATGTAGATATTACAACATTTTTTCAAAAAATGCAAGTAATCTTGCAAAAAGGTATTGACTTTCCTTTTTTTGTTTGCTATATTGTTGATGCACACGTGTGCAATTCAGTTTTTGTCCGGATTTTGGTGAAAATAAAGGAATAGCAATTCGTAAATTCGTATCTGAGTAGGAGATACGAAATGTATTTTTGTTCGTTAAATCCAGAATTACTGCTAGAAATTACTACATAATTTCTGTTTTATCAGTTTAGAGTCGAAAAAAACTAATTTCTCTACGTGTATCAGCGTCAAGGCTGAGTCTATTTATGTTTTTTCGGCTGAACCATCTTTTTCCAGGTTTTATCCAACTCTCAAATTTGAGGTTGGGAAAAATGTTCAAAGTATCGTCAAATATTTTCTTTTGGAGGAGTAATGAATATTTTAGGTCTTGGTTTAAGGCATGGGCTGAGTAATTTTGAACAGATCGCCATCATTGCTGTCTTGGTGATTTCTTGTGCCAGCCTTTTTTATGCCTGGATTTTGAGGAAATCAGTTCTCAAAAAAGACAAGGGTACCGCTAAGATGCAGGAAGTGTGGGATGCCATCCGTGTTGGTGCGGAGGGTTATCTTTCGAAACAATTGAAAACAATCTTGCCCGCCATCGGAATCCTTTTTGTGGCATTATTTCTCTCTGTCTATGTGGTTCCCCCAAGCGCCGAAGCATTGATCGAATTTCCCCCGGAAAAATTCAATACCCAACTGGTGATTGCCATTGGACGGGCAGTTGCTTTTGTTTTGGGTGCTTCATTTTCACTCATCGTCGGACAGCTCGGCATGCGCATGGCCATTCAAGCCAGTGTGCGCTCTGCCTCGGCCGCCAGACGTGAATTCAACGAAGCCCTTTCCATCGCATATTACGCAGGTGCATACACCGGTATGCTTACGGACGGCCTGGGTCTCTTGGGCGGCACCGTCATTTTCATCATCTTTGGCAAGGCGTCTCCGGATGCTTTGCTGGGCTTTGGTTTTGGCGGTACCCTGCTCGCATTATTCATGCGGGTAGGCGGCGGTATCTACACCAAGGCAGCAGATGTAGGCGCCGATCTTGTCGGTAAAGTGGAAAAAGACATCCCTGAAGATGATCCACGCAACGCAGCCGTGATTGCAGACCTCGTGGGTGATAATGTGGGGGACTGCGCCGGTATGGCCGCGGATATCTTCGAAAGTTATGAAGTAACCATCGTTTCAGCTCTTATCCTTGGCCTTGCGCTATGGTCTCAAGATCAAAACTTGAAATGGATTGTGTATCCTTTGATCGTGCGCGGTATTGGTGTTATCAGTTCCATTTTGGGCACTTTCGCCGTTCCTATCTGGGAAAAGTTCCCGATCAAATTCATGCGCGCCAATGATGCTGAAGAATCCATGTTCAGGTCATATGAAATCTCCAGCATAAATACGATCGTTTGGTCGTTTGTTGTGGCTATCTTGTACGCTCATGATTGGAAGTTGGCAGTTTTAACCGCCATCGGTGTTGGGCTGGCGGTTGCATTCAACCCATTAACTTCATACTTCACTTCCACCAAATATGCTCCGGTTCGCGAGATCGTGGACTCCACCAAAACGGGTGCAGCGACAACCATCCTCTCCGGCCTGGCCATTGGCATGGAATCAAGTGTGTGGGCTTTGCTCGTGATTGCCGTCGCATTTTTTGCCTCCTTGCTGCTCTATCCAGGGTCCGAATCTATCTATGTGCTCTACGGCATCGCCATGGTGGGTATCGGTATGCTCAGTCAAACGGGTAACAACGTCGCCATGGATTCATTTGGCCCTATCTCGGATAATGCCAATGGCATTGGTGAGATGGCTTGGCATGGACAGACCGATGAAGTAACGCTCAAGGCTCGCCAGACCATGGCTGATCTCGACGCCGTGGGCAACACTACCAAGGCCATCACCAAGGGGGTCGCCATTGCATCCGCGGTCATCGCGGCGGTGAGTCTCTTCTCATCCTATATCACGGATGTCGGCAATGTTCAACGGACGCTCATCGCCGGCGGCATGAAGATTAATATCATGGATTCGATCAGAATCTCTGACACCAAGGTTTTCATCGGTTTACTTTTGGGAGCTTCATTACCCTGGCTGTTTAGCGCCTTGAACATCAAGGCGGTCAGTCGTGCTGCCATCAAGATCGTTGAAGAAGTCCGTCGTCAGTTCAAGATCCCCGGCATCATGGAAGGCACCAGAAAACCTGACTACGCTGAAGTGGTGGCTATCTCCACCGGTTCGGCTCAAAAGGAATTGCTT
Source organism: Anaerolinea sp. (assembly GCA_013824385.1). The sequence goes on along the minus strand of PNNU01000049.1, from coordinate 2,182 downwards.
CCTTTGGCAGCCATCGCTGTGTTGACGCCGCTGGTTGTAGGCATGGTTTTCCAGGTCGAAGCTCTCGGCGGTTTTCTTGCCGGTGTCATCGTGAGCGGACAGTTGCTGGCGGTCTTCATGTCAAATGCCGGCGGTGCCTGGGATAACGCGAAGAAAAGTGTTGAAGACCAAATGCGAGACATCGTTGCCAATACCGGCAAAGGTTCTGAACGGCACAAAGCCGCTGTGGTGGGTGACACCGTTGGCGATCCCCTCAAGGATGCTGCCGGGCCTGCCTTGAACCCGATGATCAAAGTGGTGAACCTCGTCAGTTTGATCGCCGCCCCCGTGATCGTGAGATATCAGAACCTTGGAGTGGCAGGTTGGGTGGTCGTGGCACTGCTGGTCGCTGCGATTGTTTGGGCCATCTCAGTCAGCAAGAAACCCGCAATATTGAAATAAAGAAAGTAAGCCGATACGGATTCGAAGAAATTCGGATCCGTATCGGTAAAAATGCGTCATAAGTCATTTTGTGAGCGGACGGTATTGACTTTCAAATTTTTGTTTGTTATATTTAATGCACACGTGTGCGTTAAATATAAGGATAGATCATATGCCAGTCACAATTAAAGATATAGCCAAAAAAGCAGGTGTTTCACATACCACTGTGTCGCGGGCACTCAATGGCAACCATTCCATCCCTGAAAGAACGACTTTGGCCATATGCGAATTAGCCAAAGAGATGGGATATCTTCCAAGTGCAGCCGCCAGGGGATTAAAAACCAACAAATCTCATGCGGTTGGCGTTATTGTCAGCCGCATCGACAATCCTTATTTTGGAGAAATTCTTCAAGGCATTGAAGAAATTCTTCAAAAAACGGGATACAGTTTGTTTGTTGCTTCGTCACATTTGGATTTTGACAGTGAAAAGAACATCGTCCAGGCATTTGCAGAACATCGTGTGGATGGTGTGATTATTTGTTCCGTCACTTTTGGGTCCAAACATGCGGATCTGCTCAAAAAGTATGGCATGCCCATTGTGGTGGTGAACAACCAATCTCCAGAAGATTACCAGTGTTCCATCGCCAATGATGATGTAGACGGTGCCCGTAATGTAACCCGGCACCTGATCAATTTGGGGCATACTGAAATTGCTTATTTGGGAAACGCCAACGCAGATCGGATTAACGAAGATCGTTTATTGGGGTTTCGGGCTGAAATTCAAAGGGCAGGGATTCAGGTAAATGAAAAATTCATCGTCAATTGCGGCGCCAGTGAGATTGAAGATGGCGTGCACGGTATGGAAGAATTATTAAAGCTGGAGTCACGACCGACTGCAGTTTTTTGTTTCAACGACCTCATGGCTATCGGTGCATTAAGCGTACTTAATACAAGCAGGATCAATGTTCCTGATGAAATTTCCATCGCCGGGTTTGATAACATCCCATACTCAGCCTATACATCACCTCCATTAACCACATTCGATCAACCCAAACGAATGATCGGGGCTGAAGCCGCCCAAATGTTGTTAGGCATTATTGATAACCCTGACAACGTTCAAAACATTGTTCCTGTAACCCATATGATGCGCGGTCACCTTTTAGTCCGCGGTTCGACATCTGCACCACAAAAGAGGAGTTCTTGATGTCATCCACAAATTCACATCTTCTGGTAAAACCGGATTTTTCACATCCATTTTATATCACCATCACCCCTGAAAGCGCGCAATGGGAACATTTGCATTTTGCCGCCATCAAGTTGAAAAAGGGTCAATCCTGGGCTTTTGATACTTCTGATTATGAACTCGCATTAACCATCCTTGGAGGGACATGTGATGTGACTTCCTCGGCAGGGAATTGGGAGAGCATTGGTTCGCGTGAAGATGTTTTTCACGGCATGCCGACCACGCTGTATCTTTCTCGCCATACCACCATTACGGTAACGGCAGTCAGCGATTTACTTGATTTCGCCTGTGGATGGGCAAAAACGGAAAAGGATTATCCGGCTGTTTTGGTAAAACCTGAAGACGTCATCGTTGAGTTGCGAGGCGGCGACAATGTCTCACGCCAGATCAACAAAATGCTTCCAGCGGGGTTTCCGTGTGACCGGTTGATCGTTGTTGAAGTTTATACGCCCTCCGGCAATTGGAGCTCCTACCCACCGCACAAACATGACGAACGCAAATTCGACGATCAAGGCAACC
>PNNU01000048.1 GCA_013824385.1 Anaerolinea sp. | reverse complement strand
TGCCGAAATGGCGCTGACCCCCGCTGCGCTGGCCTCCATCCTCAAACTGGTGGATGCAGGCACCATCAACATCAACACCGGCAAGAGTCTGCTGCAAAAAGTGCAGCAAAGCGGAAAATCTCCTGAAGCGATAGTGTCCGAAGAAAGCCTGGGATTGGTGAGCGACGATTCCGCCATCCGCGCCGTGTGCGAAGAAGTGCTGGCCGAGAGCCCCAATGAAGTTTCGGCTTACAAGGGCGGCAAAGTCACCCTGATCGGCTGGTTCGTGGGCGGTGTGATGAAAAAGAGTCGCGGCAAAGCCGACGCCGCCAAGGCTAAACAGGTACTGGAAGAGTTATTAAGTTAAAACTTATTCTCACGCAGAGCCGCAGAGATCGCAGAGAAAACCTGGTTTTCGAAAAAACCGGGTTTTTTATTCCTTGAGCCCGTTAACAATCCTAAAAATCCCATCTTTAATTAATGGGGCACCAAAATTGATCAACAACCCAACTTGTAACCCTGAAATTCTTAAGTAAGTCAACAATTGCTTTTTATGAACTTCAGCTAATTTTTCAATTGACTTCAATTCAACAATTACTTTGTTTTCAACTATCAAATCAGCGCGAAATCCAACATCCAGATTGACATCCTCGTAATGGATCGGCATAGGTATTTCAGAATCCACATGTAACCCTCTATTTTTCAGTTCATAAACAATAATGGCTTGATACGCAGATTCTAAAAGGCCTGGTCCAATTCTTGTATGGATTTTGTAGGCCGAGTCAATGACAATTTTTGTAATTTCATTTTCGATCATTCTCCCTCTCTTTTCTTCCACTCCTATTTTTTCCCTCTTTTGTTTTTAAAACTTTTTAATAATATAGTTTTTCTCTGCGCCCTCTGCGTCTCTGCGTGAGGTTATATACTCTTCAAACTTCTGCAGCGCCACCCCAAACGCGGACCTTCCCAGCCCCAATCTAAAATGCTGATCATCCCAGCCCAGAGTGGTGGCGGGTTGGATGAGCACACCCGCTTCACGCGCCATCTTCTCGGCGAACACTTCCACAGAGGGCACATGCATCTCCACCAGCGCAGTGGACCCGGCCAGCGGGCGCCGCCAGGTGAAAAGCTGCGGCCAACGCGCGAAGAAGTCATCCGCCAGCTTCAGGTTGGCTTCGATCTGTGCCAGGCTGCGGTCACGTAATTTTTCCTTAACCTTGAGCGCCGCGACAGTTAGAAACTCCGTGGGTGCAGGCGGGCAGATGCTGGTGTAGAACTTCCAGTTGATAATCTCGTCGCGCAGCGCCTTATCCTGCACGATTAGCCACCCGCTGCGCAGACCCGGCAGCCCATAAGTCTTGGAGAGCCCCGAGAGCACCACCGCCCGCGGACTTAACTCAGCAACAGAGGGAATGGACGGCGTGCCCTGATGCGCCAACCCAAAATACATTTCATCGCAAAAAAGAAACAGGTTGTGTGAATATACACTGGTTACTAATTGATCCAACTGCGCCTGTGTGGGCACGAACCCGGTGGGGTTATGCGGAAAATTCACTACAATCAACTTTGTTCTATCGTTGATCAGCGACTCCAATTCTTCAAAATCCAGTTCCCATTGGGTGGAAGTGGGTTTGAAGCGCCACTTGCGTACGTTTTCTGAGCCAACCACGTGCTCGAACATATTCACCAGCGCGTCATAAGCCGGGCTGAGCGCAATCACTTCATCACCCGCCTCAAGGATTGCCCGAGCCGCCAGGTAAATACCCTCAATCGGCGAACCCAAAAAGATCACATCCTCAGCCATAATGTATTTGTACCCCGCCGCAATACTCTCGCGCAACGGCAGATTGCCCAGCGATTCAGTGTATCCCAGCGAAAGTTTGCCGAAGTCCGCGAGGGGCACGCCCGCCATCTTAAGCAGTTCATCCACTGAAAGCGTATCACAATCAGAGTTGCACAGTTGGTAAGGGGTGGTGAATTCATATTTGGCAAAGAAATGTTCCGTGGCAAATTTAGCAATTTTCATGAGATTATTCCTGATCGGTAGTGAACACTATACCAGCCTGTAAGTGCTTTATTCAGTCGGTCCTTCAAACGCTTCCATTAATGTTAACACGTAAATAACCATGCTTTTGTTGTCAGTGCGATCCACCATGATCTGTTGCTCAGTATAACTGGTGCCGCCGACGCATTCCGTCAAGTTAGTTGCCATGTCTGGATTCCACCACTCTGGATCAAATTCACTGTGGTGCAATTCTCGCGGATCGATGGGGATAAACGGACTCTCACAAAAAGTGGTTCTGATAAACAAGGGGAAATCAGGCGGCGGAAGGTTAAACCGCACTCGCGAATCTTTTTCATTGAAACCACCTATACAGGCATAGATCTCACTGGCGCTCGGCGGAATACGAATCTCAACATTGGCTTCAATAAACCTCAGGTCGCTGCCGGGGGTTGGAAACGCCTGGTAATATTTCATGGCATCATCTGGGGGCAGGGATCCGCGTTTGTTGAGAATTTGAAAAAATCTAAGAATTGGAATTGGTGTGGTAACCAAAATACATATTGATATGGCAATCAAAAAAATAAGTTTTTTGGTTTTCATCATCATCCTTGAAGAAGCAGAAATTTTTCCAACTTGGTATTACTAACGATAAATTAGCTGCGATGGTTGTCTGCGTTGTATCTGCGTTTTACCAACTGGAAAAACTCCACCAATCCGATCGCTGCGATCAGGATGATGAAAGAAAGCTGGCTGTCTTTTCCGATCAGCGGATAGTCCATCACGCCGTGGACCAATCCCACGAGCAGAATGTTACCGCTACGGAGGAACAGCCATGCAAAACCGGCCCCCAATAAGAAGAGCATGACCAGGCTGATCAGAATCAGCCCGATAGAAATCTCGCCGTTGATCAGCGAAAAGAGCCGCACTGGCAGATGCCAAATCGAGAAGAAAGCACTCGAAACCAGCACTGCCAGCAGTGTTTTGCTTTTGGGGTTTTTACTCTCGTAATACGCCAATAATTTTTTCAAGAAATAACCCCTGAAAAGCACTTCCTCGCCAATGCCCACGAAGAACCAGGTGCTGACGATCTGCGCCCACACCTTCCATGCGTCAACGGACTGCAGCGCCGCAAGTTCATCCGACAGACGGACGATGCCAGTCGCAGAAATGAAAATAACGTAGATTAACCAGCTTGCCAGCAGAATCGTGAGCGATTCAAGCACTTTACGTCCGCTGAAAGGCAATTTAATTCGACTCTGCTTCATCCCCCAGAAGGCCAGCAAATAGAAAACAGCGTACAACCCAAGCTGCGCAAAATAGACGGGCAGACCCCTGAGGTTAAAAAGCTTTATTGCGCCAAAGAACAGCACCGGTAAAAGGATGGCGGCAACCATGATGGTAATTAATACGGATTTTTCTTTGGCGGGCGATAAAGTAGATTGCATGCTTGCTTTATGGTCTCCAAAACAAATTTGTTTTGCTTTGTAATCAGGGAATCAGTTAATTATAGCGAATTTATTCTTTAATGGAAGCTACCAAATCGAAGAAATAGCGGGCTTGTTTGGTTGAATTTGCTAACTTTTCCACGCCGCGGATATGCGCTCGTAGGTCACCCGCAAGTCCTCGGGGATGACGCGCGTCTCGCTCGTGGTGGACATGAAATTGGTGTCGCCGCCCCAGCGCGGAACGATGTGCACGTGCGCGTGCTCTGCAATCCCCGCTCCGCCCGCCACACCCAGGTTGATGCCCACATTGAACCCCTCCGGCTGATAGACCTTGCGCAGCACGCCAAGTGTCTCGTTGACCATCTCCATCATCTCTGCACGGATATCCGCCGTCAGCTCTTCAATGGAGGCTACATGCTGAAAAGGCACCACCATGACGTGCCCGCTGGTGTAAGGGTAGCGGTTGAGAATCACGAACGCATTATCCCCGCGGTGAACGATCAGGTTTTCGACGCCATCTTTCATCTTTGGGTAGCAGCAAAAGATGCACTCTCCAGGTTTTTCATTGTCAGTGACGTACTTCATGCGCCAGGGGGACCAAAGGTTTTCCATCGCTCGTATCCTTTTCCTATATTGGTTTAATTTTACATGAATTTGGCTAAGCCTGTATAATTAATCAAAATATGCTTAATTTCAAAAAAAAGCCTTGACATTAAGTAAATGTGTGGTAATATAAATGTAATTATTTTATATTATAGTAGTTTTCGGCGGCGAAGAATTTGACACTTAGTTTGGTCGCAGGTTCATTGAAAAGTGAACGGGTGTCAAGGGAGCCAATTGCGAAACCGGCCTTTTTGGTCGGTTTTTTTATTGGGTTATCAAATTCTTTAGGAGTGTTGCATGAAAACGTTCGGTAAACAATTATTTTATGTAAGTATCATTGTTATTCTCTTCTTTGGCTCGATTACACCAACGTTAGTATTTGCACAAGATGAACAACCAATCAGCACAGATGCCTTAGCCACAGAAACGGTTACCGAAGATACAATCCCCACTGAAACACCAGAAGCCGAGCAATTGCCAACAGAAGTCGAAAATGTTATTGCTGCCGAAGCCACACAAGCCCCCGAAATCGAATCTTTACCGCTAACTGAAGACCTTTCAGATATTGTTACTATTCTGGATAACGAAGGTATGACCCTGACTGACGAAACCGGGGAACCCATTGCAATGGCCAGCCAAGAGGCAAGCGTAATCCTTAGCGATAGCGATCCCTTCTTCTGGGATGGGACTAAATGGGTGGGTTATACCAAAAGCGGAACAGGATGTCCGACCAACGTGACTTGCCTTTCATCAGACACTCCATTCCAGGCAGCCATCACTGCCGCATCGGCACTCACGGTTGACACCAACATTTATGTGGCAACAGGCACTTACAATGAAGATGTCATAATTAATAGCACAAAAAAATTATCCTTCACCGGGTTTAATTCTGTTTCAGTCAATGCGGACAGCACTCCTCCAACGGTTACCAATCCTGGTTTTGCGACATTAAAATCCTTGACCCTTAACGCCGATTTTGGCACCACAAGCGGAGTATATGCCGACAAGGTGATTGTTAATGCAGGCGGGCAGCTAAATGATGCCTTAACTTTGGTAAACCCTGCAAATGATGCAGCCACGATTGAAGCCAATCTGATCGTTTACAGTTCAGGTGATTATTATAGAGTTAAAGACGCCAATAATAGCTCTACCAATTTCGAATGGGATTGCGGTGAACCTCAGATTCCCATCAACATCAATAAAAATTACCGCATGATCCTGAAAAACCCCACTGATAAAGATGTCATTAAATATTTTCAAGATAACCCTGACGAACGTACTTTAGGTCTCACCGCTGAACAAAGAATTGATGACCTAATTCTGGCTGCCAACATGTCAGAGCAAACCGTTGATGGTTTTACCCCATGGTCCAACTCAGACGAAAGAATGGTCTATTGGAATCTACTTGGTCACGTAAAAAATGTGCTTGGAAACGCTAGTGGCGTTACTCCATTAAGCACTAAACAGCAAACTTATGCAAATTACATTACAAGCGGTTTAAACGATTCGAAAATTCAAATCAATCAGGAATTATGGTTCCTTTGGGCAAATGGAACCGGTCAAAGCCCGAAGAACGTACAGTTTACCTTTTTGAAATATACACAGCCGACTGTCACAGGCTGTACAGATCCAGCAAAATGCAAAAGTTGCCCGACAGGCCAAAAATTCACAGAGGGTGTTGGTTGCGAACCCATCGTTTGTGAGACCGGAACCAAGTTGGTAGGCAATGAATGCGAACCCATCGTTTGTGAGATCGGCACCAAGTTAGTGGGCAATGAATGCGAACCCATCGTTTGTGAGATCGGCACCAAGTTAGTGGGTAATGAATGCGAACCCATCGTTTGTGGACCAGATGAACAATTGATTGGCAACGATTGTGTTGCAAATCCCTCACAACCGGTGGTTCAAGCAGCTTCCAATCTTTTGATTCCTGTAACAGGCGGGTTACAGATCCCTGTAACTGGCACTCGAATCATCGTCGCGGGTCTGGGTCATACTTGTATGACCGCTGGAAATAGCGAAGTGTTATGCTGGGGTTTGAATGCCTCAGGGCAAGTAGGTGATGGAACAAACGATAACCAATTAAAACCCGTGTTTGTCAAGGACCTCAATGAAGTTGTTGATCTTACTGCTGGTAGCCTTCATACCTGTGCCTTAAAATCAAATGGTGAGGTGTGGTGCTGGGGTGAAAATGAATCCGGACAGGTCGGCAATGGCGCGACCACAGATACCAGTTTACCTGTTTTTGTGGATGGTCTTCCTGATAAAGCCATCGACATCACCGGCGGAGAAGAATTTACCTGTGCTCTGTTGAAAAATATGGATGTCTGGTGCTGGGGTGAGAACGGCCTCGGTCAACTCAATGACGGCTCTACTATTAACCGCACCAAACCTGTAAAATCACTTCTCAATAAGCTTCAAAACGCAATCGCAGCCGGACAGGAAGCCCTTTTAGGCGATGCAGCCGGTAGTGTGGATGCATGGAGTGCCGAACAAGCTACCCTGGTTCAAGAAATGGGCAACTCTCTCTTCCTCTTTGGTGATCGCTGGAACATGGGTGGCTGTGCCATCAATTTCAATGGTCAGGTAAAATGCTGGAATAACGATCCTTTATCCAAATTTATTGAAGGTTCAAAACCTGCCTATATGGTCGAAACCGGCATTAATCATGGTTGTTCTCTAAATGCGGATGGCACTACGTCCTGTTGGGGAGACAATCAATATGGTCAACTTGGCAATGGCACCAATCAAGAATCCACCAGCGCAGTGCTAACAACTGGAATTTCGGAAGCAAAAGAGATTGGCATTGGCAGAAATCATAGTTGTGTGTTGGTTGGTGAAGGCAATACGGCCATGTGCTGGGGAGAAAATACCTACGGACAGTTAGGCAACGATTCCACCATCGACAGCAATTTGCCAGTCTATGTACTTGAACCCTGATCCTTTTCTAATACAATAATGTTTAATTGGCAACCAGGAGCATGCTCCTGGTTGCTTTTGTTTCTATTTGGTTTTTGAGTTTTAATCGAAGCAAAAAGTATTAAATTTTCTAACACCAATTGAGTTATTCACCCACAACTCAAAGAGGCATTGGTTTGTGAAGGTTAGCGATTGAGGATCACAAACCCGGTTTCACCGCGGTGAAAGATAAGGTTTTCGACTCCATCTTTCATCTTTGGGTAGCAGCAAAAGATGTACTCGCCGGTTTTTTCATTGAAAAAAACCTTCCTGGTTGATGATTTATTTCTATATGAAATTATTTAAGCGGCTTAATCGGATTTTTCTGCTTGTTTTTTACTTACTCAGTTTTTTGTCCACTCTTGACTGGTTCAACGGTTAAGTATGTATAATCAGGGTTATTATTGGGGATGGTAAAAGTATTCGAAATTTAACAATCAAAAGTTTCAAGTTTGAACTAAAAGGATTATTTATGTTTAACAAAAAAAGAATACTCATTCTTGTTGTCTGTTGCCTGCTCGTATTGAGCGCCTGCGCCAAACCCACTGAAGCGCCGCTCACCCAGGCTACCATGGATGTGCTCTACACATCCGTAGCGCAAACCCTGGCAGTTTCCATGCCAACGGTCACCCCCCAACCCAGCATGACGCCCTCACCCACGGCTACTCTGACTCCGCTGGCGACCAACACGGCAGCCATCCTCGCCACCCCCACCCGAACTGCGATGGTATCCACCTGTGACAATTCAGTTTTTGTCTCCGATGTCACCATCCCCGATAACACGGTCGTGACCCCCGGGCAAACCTTCACTAAAACCTGGTCGCTCAAGAACACCGGCACCTGCAACTGGTCAACCTCTTACAAGGTCGCCTTCCTCAGCGGAACCGCCATGAGCGGCGTTGCCACCGCCATCCCCGCCGTCACCTCGGGCCACGCGGATAATATCTCAGTGAACCTGGTGGCACCCATCACCAAGGGTACTTACACCGGCACCTGGATCCTGCAAAACGCCGCCGGTAAATCCTTTGGCGCCTCCTTTACAGTGGTTATAGTGGTCTCCACTTCGCTGACCGCCACAACCACAGGCACCATCACTCCAACTGCTAATCTGACAGCCACAGCCAATGCCCTCAATACTGCCTATGCCGCTGCCACCGCTTACTCGGTTGCACAAACTGCAGCGGCCTTGCCTACTTCCACACCGGTCCCACCCACCGCCACTTCGATATCCTCTGCTGAACAAACAGGAACCGCTACTGCACTTGGTACACCTGGTCTCTAAGGTGTGTGAAAACAAAAACACACTTGTGTGATTGACAACTAAAAAGGGGAGGGTATGTTATATTAAATCAATATGCGGCAGCCCTCCCTTTTTCAAATCACATCCCTGACGGTTAGCGACATTTCGCGCTACCTGCGTGAATTGATGGATAGCGACGAGATCCTGCGCGATGTGTGGATTCGGGGCGAAATATCCAACCTGTCGCGACCAACCTCCGGCCATATTTACTTCACCCTCAAAGACCCTAGCTCCGCCCTCAAGTGCGTGATCTGGAAGATGAACGCCGCCCGCCTGCCGCTGATGCTGCAGAGCGGCATGGCCATTGAAGCCCACGGCGCCATCAGCATCTACGAACGCGACGGACAGTACCAGTTATATGTCGACGCGGTACGCATGTCCGGCGAAGGCGCCCTATACCAGGAATTCATGCGTCTCAAAGCCCGCCTCGAAGCGGAAGGCTTGTTCGACGTCTCACGAAAACGCGCGCTGCCTGAAATTCCTCAGCGTATCGGCATTATCACTTCCCCCACCGGTGCCGCCTTGCAGGATATGCTCAACACCCTGCGCCGGCGCTATCCGCTGGCCGAGGTTGTGCTGGCCGCCGCCCCCGTACAAGGGGATGAGGCGCCTCCCGCCCTGGTTAATTCACTCAAACGACTCAACGACCTCGGCAACGTGGATGTGATCATCCTCGCCCGTGGCGGAGGCTCTCTCGAGGACCTGTGGGCATTCAACGACGAACGCGTCGTCCGCGCCGTGGTCAATTCGATTGCCCCCGTGATCACCGGTGTGGGCCATGAGACGGATTTCACCCTCTCCGATTTTGCCGCGGACCTGCGCGCCCCCACCCCCACTGCCGCCGCGGAACTGTGCACCCCCGATCGGGCAGAACTTTTTGAAGGTCTGTCAGCCTTGTCTTCCCGCCTGGGTTATGCTTTGCAGGCAGCTACAACTCAAGCAGCCGTTGATCTTATGGATCTCAAACACCGGCTCGATACTCTCTCTCCGCTTTGGCTGGTGCGTAACGACCGCCAGCGTCTGGATGAACTTGCCAGCCGCGCGGAACTGGCGTTTAATAATGAATTGCGCATGCAGCGCAGCCAGGTGAAAAACATCCAAAACCGGCTCGCCTCGCTTAATCCGTTTGCCGTGCTACAGCGCGGCTACGCCATCGTCAGTGATTCCGCAGGCCGCGTTGTCAGCAGCGTCAAACAAGTAAAGTATTCAGATCAAGTTTCAATTAAAGTGTCGGATGGCACGATACAATCCCAGGTGACATCAATTCCAGGAGGTGGTAAGGATGGCTAAAACGGATAAAACCCCGGTAGAGTTAACCTATGAACAGGCGTTCAGCGAACTCGAATCCATAGTTGAAGCGATGGAAAATCAACAGCAGCCCCTCGACGAAACCATGGTCCTTTTTGAGCGCGGCCAGATTTTGTCGCAGTACTGCACCTCTCTGTTGGATAACGCAGAACTGCGTATCAAGGAACTTAACACCTCAAAATCTGCAACAGACAAAGAGGTTTAAGCCATGACTGGCCTTGCACAATACCCCGAACTGATCACCTGTATCACTGCCTGGATAATCTCTTCCATTTTAAAGATTCCGGTGTTTTTCATCATGCACCGCAAGTTCAATGTCAAACTGGCTTTCGGCACCGGCGGCATGCCCAGTTCACACTCCGCAACTTTATCAGGCACCACACTGGCCATCGGCCTCTTCAGTGGATTTGACAACCCGGCTTTCGCCATTGCCGTGGCCATCACCATGATCGTGGTCTACGACGCCGCAGGCGTAAGACGTGAAGCCGGCTACCATGCCGAAGCCCTCAATAGAATGCTGGATGACTGGTTCGTCATCACCAAAACCCCCACCGAAGAACAAAAGAAACTCAAAGAAATGCTCGGTCACACCCCCGTAGAAGTACTGGGCGGCGTACTCACCGGCCTCGTCACCGCCCTGATCATGTGGCTCATCTGGCCTAAGTAAGTTCAGAGAACAGAGAGTAGAGAGCAGAGAACTGTTTAAACCAATTTATTTCAAGGAATTCTTTGGATTAAATATGATTTCATCAAAATAGAAATTTGACAATTTTTCATAACAAAACATAAATGGATGGCGAAATGAAAATTGGAGAGTTTATTTCTGTAATCTTAACAAAAAAGGAATTAGATTTTTTAAATTGGTGCATGAGATTTATTGAAGGTGGTCCCTTTGGCGTTGATGAAGAGAATCAAAGAAAAACCTTTGAATTAAAAATCTCCCAATTATTACAAAAAATTAAAGAGGGGTATTTGACATTAACCGACAGGGATAGTTCCTTCATTGAGTGCGCTTTTTGTGAAGGAGATGGTGTTTATCCATCAGAACTTTACATTGAAGATGAATTTCCAAATTTTCCATGTCCTGTTTGCCATGGAAAAGGTTTAAATAAAATTAACCTTAATAATAAAAACATAATTAAGTGCAGATTTTGTGACGGCATTGGAAGAGCTTGGGACAGTGATGGAAGAGCTACCGGAGAAGTTTGCGAAGTTTGTCTTGGTACTGGTTTTGTCAACCTTGAGGATGATACCGATGAAACGGAAAAAGACCCTTTTTGGTCTCTCATTCATCCAAGAATTCTAAAAGTATCAAAAAGTCGATTTATTTCAAAACATTATTCTGATTCAGTTGAAGCAGCTTTTAAAGAAATAAATAGCATAATTAAAATAATTGTCCGAGATGAAATTGGTGAAGAACTAGATGGAGCAGCATTAATGAATAAAGCATTCTCTTTATCACAACCAATAATTAAACTAGGTGATGTTTCAACTGAAACTGGCAAAAATCTTCAACAAGGATATTTGCAAATATTTGCAGGATCTATGACAGGAATTCGCAATCCAAAAGCTCACGGTAATGAAAATATCACTAATAACATTGCCATGCAACAGCTTAGTCTTGCAAGTTTATTAATGTTCACATTGGATAATCGTTTATAGAATATTAGTATAAAGACATTATAAGGAAAATTGGTCCTCCATTATTGATTATTGCTTTTTACGTTTCTCAGCTCTCGATTCTCGGTTCCACGGATTTAGCTCCCCCGAGAGAAGGGTGAAAGGTCGGTTTTCGATTCTTGGTTTTACGGTTCTCTGTTCTCTGTTCTCGATTTTACAATTCTCTACTCTCAATTCCCAGTTATTGTTTTTACGGTTCTCTGTTCTCAGTTCTCGATTCTCGTTTTTTTGTGTTTTTAGTGGTTAAAGAATTATCCTCCAATGAAAATCAAATGATTTGTTTACATTCTTTTAATACTCAGGGGATATAGTAATACTACTCTAATGCAACAAATCCCTTTGAAATCGTGGAGGTTTTAATTATGTCGAAAATTATTGGAATTGACCTTGGTACTACTAATTCAGTCGTGTCAGTTATGCAGGGCGGCGACCCGGTGGTCATCACCACCGCGGAAGGCAGCCGTCTATGCCCATCTGTTGTTGGCTTCACCAAGAACGGCGAACGTCTGGTGGGACAAACCGCCAAGCGACAGGCTGTGATTAACCCTGAGAACACCGTTTCGTCCATCAAACGCTTCATGGGGCGCCACTTCGATGAAGTAGCCACCGAACGCAAGATGGTGCCTTATGAAGTCATCTCTGGCCCCGCTAAAGATGCGCAGGTACGCATCCCTGCCACCGGCAAAGATTATTCCCCGCAAGAAATTTCCGCCATGATCCTGGCTAAGTTGAAAGCGGATGCCGAAGCCTTTTTGGGTGAAAAAGTCACCCAGGCTGTTATCACTGTTCCGGCGTACTTTAACGACAGCCAGCGTCAGGCTACCAAAGACGCGGGCAAGATCGCCGGTCTTGAAGTGCTGCGTATCATCAACGAACCAACCGCATCCGCACTAGCCTACGGTCTGGATAAAAAGAAAAACGAAAAGATCCTCGTCTTTGACCTGGGCGGCGGCACCTTTGATGTTTCCGTGCTTGAAGTAGGCGAGGGCGTCTTCGAAGTTAAATCCACCAGCGGCGACACCCACCTGGGCGGCGACGACTGGGATGAAGTGGTCGTCAACTGGGCCGCGGATGAATTTCAGCGCGACCAGGGCATAGACCTGCGCAAAGACCGTCAGGCACTGCAGCGTCTGCGTGAGGCCGCCGAAAAGGCCAAGATTGAGCTTTCCACTGTGATGGAAACCGAGATCAACCTGCCTTACGTTACCGCGGATGCCAACGGTCCCAAACACTTGATGCTCAAACTCAGCCGCTCCAAATTCGAGCAGATGACTGCAAAATTACTGGATCGCTGCAACAAACCATTTGAAAACGTGCTCAAAGATGCCAGCCTGAAACCCTCCGATATTGATGAACTGGTGTTGGTGGGCGGCTCAAGCCGCATGCCGCAGGTCGT
>PNNU01000047.1 GCA_013824385.1 Anaerolinea sp. | reverse complement strand
CCTTTTGATTCGGCTTTTTGTAGAATTTCAAGGTTGGTGACTTCAAAGTTTTGATAATCAATGGATGCAGGTGTATGGATATGTATATCCATTTTATAGAATTTTAAATCTGTTTTTGTTTTCTTTATTGTGTTGTTCTTCATTTAGAACCTCTTAGTAATAATAACTTTGGAATAAACCAAAGTGTGAATAAATCCAATAATTCATTGTATCATTTTCCAAAAATGACACATGAGGGTTGGATTTGTGAATGAATTGGGGAAAAATCGAGAGGCGCCCTCGGTGGGAGTCGAACCCACAACCATCGGATTAGAAGTCCGGTGCTCTATCCATTGAGCTACGGGGGCTGGTTTTTATTGCCTTGCTGGGCGAATTCCCTTGTAAACCTGAAATCCGGAGATCGTTTTAAGGATCGTATCTGCGGATTTTCCAATTTTATCAGATAATTCAAACGGAGACATGGGATGATTGCCATTGCTCAGAAAAACTCTGAATATGGCATCAATCATAGCTGTGTTGGCTGTCAAGAACCCGGGTTCTTTGACGCAATGATTCATTAGCGTGGTCTGAATGCCATCGACCTGGCGAATTTCAGCTGTGACCGGGTCAACCCAGTCAATCAAGGCGCCTTCCCCTTGATTTTGAAATGCAGCCTGATGTTCGGCACATAAGCAGCTTATCAAAAAAACGTGCCAATTATTATCATGTTCCTTCCACCAGTCGAAATCGATGTGGTAAGGAGTATCCAGAGTTGGTCTAATTAGACTGAAATGTTTTGGCTCATCCATTGGTAGCTCGCATTAATTCTCAACAATTCTAAAATAGAGATCACCCAGGTGAGTCGCCCACGGTTGGTTGAAAAGAACATTGATCACAACACTGGGGGGGCATCTGCGGATTAAATTGACTGCTGCATAAATTTCTTGTGCATGAATATGACCTTGCGGGTTCAATTTGGAAAGTTCATGCATTATATTTTGAATCGTTTTTTCAATAGGCTGTCGAGATTTTGTATCCCACAGTTTATCAACCGCGGCAACATCGGGTATGACCAAGGCCATCCGTTCGTCAAAGATACAAGTAACAACTTGTTTAAGCAAGGCAAAGACAATGCCGCCATCCGCACCAACTAAAACAGTACGGATCCATTCTTTAGAATTACGTTGCTTGTCAGCACGAATCACGACTTGACCCGGCTTGGTTCCCCTTGACACATGAACAAGGCTGCCAGGGATGAAACCTTCTTTGCGGTACCAGTCTTTCAAACCGAAAATATATTTCGATGGGCGTACAACCCATCCGCCAAATGTAGATTGATTGTGTCCATCTACGAAATCAAATTTAATCCGTGGCGTTTCGTACGCGGTCGGGAAAAGTCTTTTTAGTTTAGCAGTCAGCGGAAGAGTGCCTGCGCGCCAATGCGGATAAGTAAGACTGATGGTTACTTCATCAACCTCATCGCAATCGCAATCAGGTTCCAGTTCGTCGCATAATTCTGATCCAAGGTTGCGATATTGTTCAAGGTCATCCGGTAAATCAACAGGCTCGACCTGGTTGCGTAAAGTTGCGGGGGTTTCTTGCACTTCATCAGGTTCAAGGCGGTTGAGGAACCATTGGGTTTCTCCGGCTGGTCCTACTTCATCAAAACGGGAGTCTTCTTGTAAAGCTAGATTCAATGAAAACTCGGTTAAATTCGCGTTTACATCTGTTGGCAGCTCAATTTGTGCGATTAATTCGTGAGAATTCATTGGTCCACCATCAATCATTTCGAGGACGGCTTCACAAAGATTTAGGTGCCCAACACTCACATCCACAAGCAAGGCGCGGGGGAAGTAACTACCGGCAATACAAACCAAATCATCATTTTTTAACAAAATTGCTTCAAGTTTTTTTACAAGCGGTTCACGAAACTTTTCGAAAACATTGTTTAAAACCAGAAATTCATTATCCTCAGTTTCAATAGGATTATTCAAAACATGATCTGATAGATTGCTGGCAAAACTCACTTTGTCATCAGGAGAAAACTCCACAGTGATGACTTCTATATCAGTGTAATCAGGGTTGTTACCTTTGCGTACATCAACTACTGTTCCTTTGTGCCAGTTTCTGGAAGGAAAAACAAGGGACTGTCCGACTTTATATTGTTCTTTAGGTAAATAAGTAGTCGCGCCAGATTGGCGTTCCTTTGTAATAACCTCTTTCTGTTTTTCAATAATCTTTGAGATTAGAAAAATTGAAAGCTCAGTTTTATTTAAGGGGATCTGGGTTTCTAGAAGGTGATTGTAAAGAGAATCTAGATCGTTTTCCGAAAATTGATAATTTGTCCAAAATGAGTCGTTAATTGTCATACCTGATTCCATCCAAAATAATTCGATTGCATAAGTATTATACCTTAGGTTTTATCATGGAAATTCTGAATTTAGCCATTCCAAGGGATTAACTTGAATGCCGTTTACCCAGAGCTCCCAATGTAAGTGGGCTCCTGCGCCGGCATATTCATTGGCACGGTCGACTCTGCCTGTGTTACCGACCTTTCCAATTTGCTGGCCTTTTTGAACTACATCGCCGGTTTTTACCAGAATCTCGCTTTGATGATAATAAGCACTGAAGACACCCAAACCGTGATCTATGATAGTTGCTTTGCCGCGAACATCCAGAACACCTGCAAATACTACTTTTCCGGCTGCCGTAGCTACAATGGGTAACCCCACGCCGCCTCCAAAATCAACTCCAGTGTGAAATGTGATTGTTGGGTCGTCATTGTAAGTTCGCCGGGTGCCATATAAGGAGGTAAGCTCTTTTTTTGACTCGTAATTGGGGATTTCCAAAGCATAATCAGTATCAGGACTTAAAAACACGCCACCCCAATATTTTTCAGGTGTAAAGATAGACGTTAAGGTTGTGATTTGTTCCAGCTCAGGACCTGTAATAGCTGGATCGATCATCTCTGGAGCAACAGTGAGATTCGGATCAGATTCAAAAAACCCTGATGCAAGTAGTACATTTTGAGAGTAAGAGAAAACCTTGTTTGGACCATCGGTTCCTTCGATGGTGAAATCCGTTATACCGGCGGCCGCCATAGCATGGATACCCTGCAGAGCAAAATAATTGACATTATCTGGCGAAAAGAAGTGTAAATCTTGCCCATTGAGTTTTCCAGATAAAGTTAATGGTCCTTTAGTTGTCACTTTTATTGAGATGGTATCCCCTTGAGAGAGTGGCAATGGTGAAATAGATAAGGATTCGATCGATTCCGATATTGCATTAACAGGTTCCAAATCTGGATTATTGGCATAGATTAGATCATTGGAATAGAAATTCAGAGAGGAGTTCCTACGGTTTTCAGATAAAAGCACATAAGGTTTTGCATTTATGACTACTGCTTTTTCAAGAAAAGTAGCATTTTCACTAACCAGTGCCACCGGATTAAATACTGAAATGCTTTCTTTAATTGGCATAAGCAAATCGGTACCTGGATAAAGCGTATGAGGTGAAACCAATTTGTTAATCTTGATCAGCGTGTTTTCATCAGTTTGATATTTTACGAGCAGATTTTGCCAAGATTCACCTAAATTGAGTATGACAGGTGTAATCAGACCTTTTACGCCAGAATAACCAGGTATCTTCAAACGTAGATCCGGATATATGCTGTTTGCATCTTGAATACTATTGATTTGCAAAATTTCGTCCATGGAAACACTAAAAAGGGATGCAATGTAGCTTAAAGTATCACCCGATTGCACGATATATTCTGGATAATCGTCATTGGTTTGGGCGTAAACCGGAGTGGTAAACAAGGAAGATAGTAGAGCGAACGTGATGAGGAGCGTGATTTTATTTTTCATATTCAAAAGAAAGTTGATCTCCGATTGAAAAATCATTGATGTGGGTTACACCTGTTTCAAGAACATGTTGGGCTGCTGCCCGTGGAAAATAGGCTGGGCGCCATTTTTTTGCGTTTTTTACATCCACCACTGTTAAATTTTTGTCCAACCAGACAACACAAAGGTCAAAGTTCATAAATAACATATGAATCGAAGAGTTGATTCGTGATTCATAACGATCAGAAAGCAGAAGACCTGAGTTTTCTTCCAATTTTCGTTTAAACATTAATCCAAGCAATTTGCTAAAAAAAGTATCAGCAATTTTGGTCTGGATGGAAAGGATGGGGTTGGAACTGTTTTTGATCAGAAGTGTTGTCATCTGTATTAAACCATGTAAAATTAGCACTACGACGTCAAAGTGTACCACATTGAGGCATGAGATGAAAATTACAACTTGGAATATAAACGGTTTTCGTGCGGTATTAAAGAAAGATTTTGTCAATTCCATTAAAAGTCTATCACCTGATATTCTTTGTTTACAAGAATTAAAAGCCAAGAAAGAGCAGTTAGGCGAAGAGGATATAAACATCCCCGGGTATGATCATTTATGGAATTCTGCTGTGAGACCAGGATACAGCGGTGTTGGCACTTATGTCAAACAAGGTTTGTCTATTTCGGCCCACAACACCGGATTGGGTGTTGAAGAATTTGATATTGAAGGACGGGTGATCCAAACCAATATAAATAATCTAGTTTTGTTCAATATTTACTTTCCAAATGGCCAGCGCGGACAAGATCGGGTGGATTATAAATTGCGTTTTTATGCACGACTATTGGAGCTTTGTAAAGAAGAGCACGAAAAGGGCAAGAACATCATAATTACTGGCGATTTTAATACCGCCCATAATGAAATTGATCTGGCTAATCCAAAAGAAAATAGCAAGATTTCAGGTTTCCTGCCCGAAGAAAGGGTTTGGATTGACAAGTATCTTGAAAATGGGTTTACCGATGCTTATCGAAAGCTGTATCCAAATAAAGTGCAATATACTTGGTGGACATATCGAGTTAATGCTCGCGCCAGGGGTATTGGTTGGCGTTTGGACTATTTTTTGGTGTCAAATCCATTTATGCAGTATGTTAAGGATGTCACAATTTGTGACCAGGTTCTGGGTTCAGATCATTGCCCGGTAACTTTGGAAATCAATGATTGACTTTAGTCAAGTATAATTAGTCAAGTGGTTTTTTTACTTAAAGGAGAACAATGACAAAGCAACGGATTATTCTGGTTGATGACCATGAAGTAGTAAGACTGGGGCTGAAATCATTACTTGAACGTCACCCGCAATTTGAAGTAATTGGCGAAGCCGGAAATGCCAAAGAAGCTCTTGAACAGGTTGAGCGGTTGATGCCCGATGTGGTATTAATGGATATTAGGTTACCTGGAACATCAGGTATTGAGGTTTGCGAAGAAATCATCAAAAAATTCCCTGAAATTCGAGTCATCATGCTCACCTCTTATGCAGAGGATGATATGCTGTTCTCAGCCATCAGGGCAGGCGCATCTGGATATGTATTGAAACAAATTAACGCCGATGATTTGATGAAAGCAATCGAGGCCGTTGGTAGAGGAGAAGCATTACTGGATCCTGCTGTAACCCAACGTGTTTTTCAAGAAGTTCGCAGAGCAGTCAAAGAAGAAGAGTCTTCAGCTTTTTCCACACTTTCACAACAAGAAAAGCATGTGCTTTTATTGGTCTCTGAAGGCAGAACCAATCGTGAGATTGCCAAAGCGCTCTTTTTAGGTGAAGGCACAGTACGTAATTATGTCAGCAGTATTCTTTCAAAACTGGGTGTCAGCAATCGAGCTGAAGCCGCAGCATATGCCGTAGAACATAATCTACGGGATTATTTATAAACCTTACAAGGACTTCCAAAGGTCTTGCATAAAGAGTGCATCCTCTTCGAGGATTGGACTTTCGCACAAGATACGACCGGAACAACCTGTTTTCTTAAGTGTTTCAAGAAGTTGTTGAATATTCAAATCGGATTCCCTAATAGGCAGATGGTTTTTCTCGCCTTTGAGGGAATATTCAATTCCGCTCAAGTGAATATGCAATTTCTTGAGAGAAGCTTCTCCAAGAGCTTTGATATAAGCCTCAATCATAATTTTCCACTCATCTGCCGAATTTATTGAACCGTCGCCAGGTCGGGCATGAAGATGCGCAAAATCCAGACAAGGTAGAACACCTTCAATCTCTTTGCTCATGACAAGGGTGTCTTCAAATGACCCAAGCATGGCTGATTTACCCATGGTTTCAGGTCGTAAAGTGGCCGGATTGTTGTTTCTTCGCAATTCAGCAACACATTCTGACAATCTTGGGAGAGCGGTTTTTAAGACTTCTTCTGCGGGTTGTTCAAAATAGGATCCCGGATGGAAAATGATATCAGTAGCACCTGCAAGGTTGCCATAATGGGCTGCATCCATCAGACGCTGGCGGGATTTTGGCCATTCTACGTCGTTGGCATTTAAGTTGATGTAGTAAGGGGCATGAACACTCAACTCAATTTGGCAAGATAATGCGGTTTTACGAATTTCTGCACATTTCTCTTCAGTGACTCTCACCGACTGCACCCAGCCAAGTTCCATCGCTCCCAAATTCAACTCCTTCAAAGTTTGAATGGCGCCAATACTTCCACCCGGTTTTTTAGGAGTGGAAATTGGTGTTCCAACGGTACCGAAGAGCATGGAGGATGTGTTTTCCATTTTTACCTCAAAATCGATTGAATCTTTTGAATGAGTGGCGGACCGAGCACAATGATGCCGATGGCGACACTAAGGAAAGCGGCTACCAATACTGCTGCGGCGCCGCTGTCTTTTCCATGTTTTACCAACGGATGCGGCTCAGGATTGACCAGGTCAAAAAAGCTTTCTAGTGTGGTGTTGAAGCATTCTGCAATCCAAACAATAGAAATGGCAATCAAAATAAGACAGCTTTCGATTGCATCCAATTTTAACCAAATACTAAATCCAAGAACGATCAGAGTAACCAATAGATGTACACGAGCGTTATTTTGGGTTTTGATTACATGCAATAGACCTTCAAATGCATAATTAATTGACTTAAAAATTGCTTTAATATTAATCATGAAATTCTTCATCACCTGAGATGCGGTTAATTTTTATACCGAGGTACTCCAATACTGATTGCTGTTCAGCCCACATTTGTTGTTTTTCTTCTTTTGTGTTGTGGTCATAACCGGTAAGATGCAAAACGGCATGCACCAGCAGTAGGATGATCTCATTTTCAACTGGATGCCCAGCCTCCGCGGCTTGTCTTTCTGCGGTGGGAAAAGAAATCGCGATATCCCCAAGGCAACTGGCTCCAGTTTCTGGATTAATCTCGTTTGATTCAAAGGAAAGTACATCAGTGGGTTGGTCAAAACCACGGTAAAGGCGATTGTATTTCTTCAAAATCGAATCGGTTTCAATCAAAATGGAAAGATCTGTTTGAGGTTCAATTTCCATGTGAGAAAATATTTTTTTAGCTGTTTCCTCTAGCAATTGAGTAGAGATTTTTTCTGCAAATTTCTTGTTAATTTGAATCGTTATCATACTTTTTCCAGTTTTTCTGCCAAACTCTCGGGATATTGAATCCGAGGGTGATAAGTATTTGAAAGGGTATTGATAAAGGACTCCTGAGCAATTTTCATGTCTTTAAGTGTTAGATTTGTTTTATCAAATTGACCTTCTTTAAGGCAATAATCGAAAACACTTTTTACAAGACGTTCCAACTCTTCTGTTGTTTTTGGCAGTTCAGCCCGAGCTCGAGCTTCACATCCATCAGCCAGCATTACCAGCGCTGTCTCTTTTGAGCGGGGTTTGGGTCCGGGATAGCGGAATAATTCTTTATCCACTTTAGTCGGATCGTTGTTTGCTTTTTCAAGTGCCCGATTATATTGATACCTGGTAAATTGAGTGCCGTGGTGTTCTCGAATAAATTCCTTTATCCTGGCAGGCAAGCGGTGTTTGTTAGCTAGGTTAATTCCATCTTGAACATGTTGGATGATAATTTGGGCGGCAATTATCGCATCAAGGTCATCATGTGTGTTTAACTTGCCAGGGACCTGGTTTTCAACAAAAAATGGCGCATTCAGTGATTTACCAATGTCATGATAAAGAGTACCGACGCGGGTTAGAAGTGCGTCCGCACTAATAGCTTCCGCTGCTTGTTCGGCCAGATTGGAAACTTGCAGCGAATGTTGGTAAGTTCCAGGAGCGTTTTGCAATAAATATTTTAACAACGGATGGTCAGGACGAGATATCTCAAGAAGAAAGATTGGCGTAACGAGACCCAATAATTGCGAAAGTATATATTGAAGTAATAAGGCTAAACTCGCTGAGGCGACGCCATTCAAGAAAGAAACACCAATCAACGTGAGTAATCCGACTAAATCAGAAAGTGGATCAGTTAATTTATAGGCGACTAAAACCAGACTGCTGGCGATGGATATGGCGATAGCGGATACAAAGAAGCTGGAAATCCTGCGTCCTTTTCCGATGGCAAGTGCAGCGATGATACTGGAGATCATGTAAAAAAGGGTTAGGTCGAGGGAATTACTTAATCCATAAGCTGCCAAAATGCTGAGAGCAAGCGAAAAGATAATCCCGATTTCAAGATTGAAAAGGGTTACCAGGATGAGTGCATATGCAGAAATGGGAAAAAAGTAGGGAATTATGGCGCGATTAGGAATAAGGAACCTGGCTCCATATAAAAATAGTAGGAATCCAATTGCTATAACGGTTAGACTTTTCAGATCACCCATTGGGGAAACTTGCCTCCGGGTGAAATAAAGGACTATAAAACCGGCAAGCACTGCCACAATTGAACCGGCAGCAATTAAATCCTGAATTTTATTAGCTGGTTTGATTAATCCAAACAACTGTAAGGCTTCAAGTTGTTCCGCACTGATGATTTGGCCTTTAAGGGCAATGGTTTGATTTTGAACGTAAGTGCGAGTGATTGGCTGAACTGCGTCTCTAGCTTGTTGTTTGGCGGATTCAGTATCTTTTTCTGAAAAGAGACTATTCTCAATAATAAATGGACTTGCCAATTCATCGACAATAAAAACAAAACGATCAGGCAGGGTGTAACTGATTAATGAAGGCAGATTGTATCGAACTTCTTCAACCTGATAATTGCGGATTGTATTGCGCATCGAGCGTTCCAGCGCTGAGATTGTTTCCTGAGAAACCACATTCCATTCCAGTTCACTCATTTGTAATATTAGGTTTATAGCATTTTGAGTAAGTGCTACATCTTCAAATTGCATCAGCATTATGATTTTATGTTCGAATTGGATGGTTTTATCTGCCCGGATCAATGATATTTTAGAGATCAGTTGCTGAATATTCTTGATCTGCATTCGTGAAATAGTGATATCCATTGGCAGGTAACGGTCAGCTATCGCCTTTGAGGCAGTTTCACGTGCGTTTTCGGTTAAAACTGTGCTTTCATAGGATAAAGTTCTCGAAGCCACAAAAGTTTGTGGGGCTACATCCCCAAGTTTTACCGGTAAAGAAGAAGGGCGCAAAGCTATAGGTAGAACAAGCGATGCGAGGACAAGCCCGGCAGACAGGATTAGCAACCCGATGCGATAAAATTTACGGGACGATTTATTCTGAATAAAACGAACAGGTAAGGATGTCACGATTACAGATTTAAGAGAGTAAAGATCGAACTACTGCGCTGATTCGGTCCGCAGAAGCCTTGCCGGCTAATTTGGGGATCAAAACTTTCATTACTTTTCCCATATCCGAAGGTTGAGCGGCATTTACTTCTTTGATAGCTTCTTCAGCTAGTTTCTTGATCTCTTCATCACCCATTTGAGCTGGCAGGAATTTCTCTAAAATGGTGATTTCAATTTCGGCAAGTTTGATAAGATCTGCACGGTCGCCTTTTTGAAATTCACTGATTGATTCACGGCGCATCTTGATTTCTTTTTGAAGGATGGTTTGAATCAAAGCGTCGTCTGCAGTAATGCCTTTTTCAATTTCAATCATTTTAATTGATGAGAGCAAGATTTTATATGTATTTTTTGCCGTCTCATCTTTTTGACGCATCGCATCATGAAGTGCATCTTCGAATGTATTTTTTGTTAGCATAATTCATTCCTTTATAGGTTCAATATCAATTGATTATAACCAAGTCCTGAATGGAATTTAAGAGTATATTCCCAATCCCGGGCACATAGGATAATTCGGAGAGATCTTCAAATGCACCATATTTTTCTCTGAAATCAATAATGGCATTGGCTCTTGCTTCACCAATACCGGGCAGGGCTATAAGATCCTTGAGGGTTGCTTGATTTAAGTCAATTTTTCCATCTGATGAAATGCCTGACCTTTGTTCGGATTCAGTAATTAATATCGATGGATGATCAATTAAAATGTTTTGGGATGAGTTATGTATTATTAGATTAAGTACAATAAATACAGTCCCAGAAAAAATAATTCCTGACAAAAAACCGATTGAAATCAACCGAAAAGTTGACTTATTCTTCATTATTTCTCTGGGTTTTCCAAATCATACATCGATTTAAACGCAGTAATGGCAACTTCCAACACTTTGAGATCAGGTTCATTGGTGGTTAATTTTTGCATTGCCATTCCGGGTAAAGAAAGCAATCGAACAAATCCGTTATCCAAATGGTTGGCAACAAAACGCATGTATTCATAGGCTACCATTATCAAGACAGGCAACAATACAACGCGTGATGCCAGCCTAATGGCGATGTTTGGCAGTGGTCCAATCAGGGTAAAAAGGATTACTGAAAAGATTACCAGGATCAGGATAAAACCCGTTCCGCAACGAGGATGTTGGAGTGAAAACTTGCTGACCACCTCGGGTGTTAATTCCGCCCCGGCCTCAAAGGCATTGATGGTTTTATGTTCGGCACCATGATAAGAGAATACACGACGGATATCCGGCATTTTTCCTACTGCCCAAATATATCCAATTACCAATATGAGTCGAATTATTCCTTCAATCATATTGGTAAAAAAGGGAGTAAAAGAAAACCATTTTTCAAACAGTGCGGCTGCACCTGCCGGGGCTAAAAAGAAAAGCGCGATGGCGAGGGCAAATGAAAATAGGAGGGTGCCAAAAAGAGCTGGTCCTTCTATTTTTTCATCTTCACCAGTTTGAAGATTGGCTGATACTGTCAGGTATTTGGTACCAAGCCCAATAGCATCCCACATGATCACTAATCCGCGAAAAAACGGCCATTTAGCGATTTTTGATGTATAGAGTCCATGCAATTCTTCAGTTTGAATATGGATTTCTCCAGCGGGATCGCGAAATGCAGCTGCCAGGTAGTGGGAGCCACGCATAAGAACACCTTCGATCAATGCTTGACCGCCATATGATGGAAGCTTCAATTTATCAGTGCTCATTATTTTACTTTGCCCCTTTAGGTTGAACGTTGAAAAAGAAATGGATCAATGTCAAAATACCTTTTTCCCAAGTGGGAAGGTGCAATCTCTCATTAGGTGAGTGAATATTATCGTCTGGCAATCCAAATCCAGTTAAAACTGAATCGATGCCAAGCAGCTCCTGCATATCAGCAGTCACAGGCACGGATCCACCTTCGCGTTTGAAGACAGGTTTGATGCCATAAACGGTTTCAAATGCTTTTACAAGTGCCTTGGTTTCAGGCAAATTGATATCTGAAATGCTGGGATTGCCGGTACTGATCAATTCAACTTCCCATCGGATGGATTGAGGAGCATTTTGTTTCATGTATTCAATCATTTGTTGATGGACTATTTTGGGGTCCTGGTTGGGAACAAGCCTTGTGGAAATTTTAGCCATGGCTTTAGCGGGGATAATCGTCTTGGCGCCAGGTCCGGTAAACCCTGACAGGAATCCGTTTACTTCAAGCGTGGGGCGTGCGCCAATTCGTTCGATGGATGTGTATCCTTTTTCGCCCTTTACCTGACTAACCCCTGCTTGTGCAGCATAATAAGCGTCATCCATATTCAAACGATTCAGTTCTTCTCTTTCCTGGGTGGACAACGTTAGAACGGTATCGTAAAAGCCTGGCAAAGTGATATGACCATCGGTATCGTGCATGCCTGCAATTAATTCACAGAGCACCTGGGCGGGGTTGTGAACCACTCCACCAAAAGTCCCTGAATGAAGGTCGCGATCAGGTCCAAAAACACGAATTTCAAAATAAGCCAGGCCTCTCAGCCCATAGATAATTGCGGGAACATCTGGAGCAATCATGCCAGTATCTGGGTTGAGAACAACATCCGCTTTAAGCAATTCAGTGTGATCCACAAGGAATTTGTGCAGACTGGGTGATCCGATTTCTTCTTCGCCTTCAAGGATGAATTTGATATTGACTGGCATTTCGCCAGTTTTCATAATGGATTCAACGGCAGCGAGACAGGCAATAAACTGACCTTTCATGTCAGATGCGCCTCGTCCAAATAAATAGTCATCTTTTTTAACCCCTTCAAAAGGAGAAGTATTCCACAACTCGATGGGATCAACCGGTTGAACATCATAATGTCCGTAGATCAGAATGACTGGTTGATCCGCACCTGCATGCATGAAATCACCATAGACAATAGGGTGTTTTGGCGTTGGTAATATCTGAACATGTTCAATTCCTAATGAAGCAATTTTTTTGGCAATTGTTTCAGCACATAACTTAACATCCGCATTTCGATCGACTTCAGTAGAGACCGATGGGATGGCGATTAATTCTTTTAGGTCCGAGAGAAACTTGTCATAGTTGGTTGCTGCGTAAGAAAGGGCTTGATTGCGTGTATCCAATTTTATCTCCTTGTAATATTTTGTTTGATTATATTCCATTATCAACTTAATTTCCTCCT
>PNNU01000046.1 GCA_013824385.1 Anaerolinea sp. | reverse complement strand
GGGAGTAAGATCGCTGAAGGTAAAGATTCTGCTTATATGAGTCAGACCTTGGCCAGAATTAAAACGGATGTAGGCATAACCCTGAAACTGGATGACGCCAGAACCGATCACATCAATGTACCTGCCGTCGAAGCCCTTTTCAGAGAACTTGAATTCCGCACTCTGGTCACCCGCCTGCATACTGTTGCATCTCCGTTTATCAAATCCGCGCCGAAGGGACAGATGAATCTCTTCGCCAGCGAAGTTCATGAAATCGGACTCCCTTCACAATATTCGCTTGAGACGGTCATAGTCAACAATCCAGAAAAACTGGGCGAATTGGCGGCATTATTAAAATCATCGCCAAGAATCGCTTTTGATACCGAGACTACATCCACTGACCCACTTAAAGCCGACCTTGTAGGAATTTCTGTGTCGGTCAAAGAAGGCACCGGATATTACATCCCCGTTGGACACACCGGCCTGACCGCCCAGCTGCCCATTGCAGAAGTCATTCAATCGCTGAGACCAGCTTTCACAGATCCCAAGATCGAAAAGGTCGGGCACAACATCAAATATGATGCGCTGGTGTTGGGTAATTATGGCCTTGAAACCACCCCGCTCTCCTTTGATACCATGTTAGCCGAGTGGTTGATTGACCCATCTTCACACAACCTCGGACTCAAAGACATGGCGGGCGACTATCTCAATGCCAGTATGACCCACATTGAAGAGTTGATCGGCAAAGGTAAGACCCAGATCACCATGGACCAGGTGCCGGTCGAATCGGCTGCACCCTACGCTGCCGCGGACGCTGAAGTCACCTTCAGACTGGCTCCGCTGGTTGAAAAGAAGATGGAAGATCGCAAATGCACCCGGATATTTAAGGATATTGAAATGCCCCTGGTTCCTGTCTTGATGCAGATGGAACGCCACGGCATCTTGCTGGATACCGAATTCTTTAAGAAGTTCAGTGGTGAAATGAACATTCGGCTGCAAGAAATTGAAGATCAGGTTTACCAAGCCGTTGGTTACCCCTTTAATCTTAATTCAACCCAGCAGCTTTCAAAAGTACTGTTTGAGACTCTCAGACTCGTTCCACCTGACCGCAACAAGAAAACTGCCAGCGGACATTTCTCCACTTCGGCAGCAGTGTTGGATGAACTAAGCGGCAAACACCCGGTGGTGGATTTATTATTGGAATACCGCGAACTGGCCAAATTAAAATCCACTTATCTCGATTCGTTGCCACTACAGGTCAATCCACGCACTGGCAGGGTGCATACCAATTTCAACCAAACCGGCTCGGTCACCGGCCGTCTGGCGTCTTCTGACCCGAATTTACAAAACATCCCAACGCGCACCGAAATTGGACGTCAGGTGCGCCTTGGGTTTATTGCATCGCCCGGATGCGTGCTGCTTTCTGTGGATTATTCACAAATTGAGCTGCGGATCGTGGCGCACATGTCTGGTGATGAAGCCATGTTGAATGCCTTCCGCGCCGGGCAGGATATTCACGCTGCAACAGCCGCTGCCATTAACGGCATTCCGCTTGAAGAGGTCACCAAAGATCAGCGGCGTCACGCCAAAGCGATTAATTTTGGATTGATCTACGGTATGAGCGCTTTTGGGTTAAGCCGTTCCACCGACCTGACCCTTGGTGAAGCTGAAAATTTTGTCAAAGGATATTTCGAAAACTTCCCGGGTGTGAAAAGCTATCTGGATAACATCCGTATATTGGCAACCCGCCAGGGGTTCGTTGAAACCATGCTTGGACGCAGACGCTACTTCCCCAACCTGGCTAATCCGATTAACGTTAATATGAAAAACCGTGAAGAACGCGAGGCTATTAACGCTCCGATCCAGGGTACGGCTGCGGACATTATGAAACTAGCCTTGATCCACCTGCCCTCCGCACTTGAAGCCAAGAAATTACAGGCTAAAATTCTACTGCAAGTACACGATGAATTAGTTTTGGATGTACCAGAAAAAGAATTAGCCGATACTGCCAAAGTTGTACAAACAGTAATGTCTGAGGCTTATCAGCTTTCAATCCCCCTGCTCACTGAAGCCAGAAGCGGCATCAATTGGGGAAGCATGCAAGTGCTTAAAAGTTGACGAAACTTTGAAAGAGTGATCATGAGCCAAGAATCCGCCCAATTTCAAACTTTAATGAGCCAGGGGCACACCGCTGCCTGGGAGCAAGACTGGGCCATGGCATTGGAATTATACCGTCTGGCATTGTTGGAAAATCCTCAAGATGCAATGGCGCTTGCCAGTGCCGGGTTGGCTTGTTATCAATTGGAGCAATATGATGAGGCTTTAAAGTTTTATCTGCGCTGCTCCAGTCTGACGCCAGACGACCCCATGCCATTTGAAAAAATGGGACGCATTTTTGAACATACCGGCTCTATCATAGAAGCTGTTAAAGCGTTTATGCAATGCGGAGAAAAACAACTTAAAGCCCGAGATGCGGAACATGCCATCGCAGCATTTAAAGAAGCCATCCGCCTAGACCCAAACAATCAGACTGTGCGCATGCGCCTAGCCATGATCTACGACAAAATGGGATTGAAGAGTGAATGTATCGCAGAATACTTATTTGTGGCTGCACTAATGCAGTACAGCGGGGACACAGCCAAAGCCAGCCAGGTGGTGCAATATTCCCTCGGGTTGGAACCGCAAAACCAGGCAGCTCAAAATGCCCTCATGCTGCTAAAAACCGGCCAACAGATGAACCTGCCCCAACCCATCAAAGGCGGAACAGGCCCTGTACGCATGTCGCAAGTAAAACAGATGGAAAATCCTTCCCAATCACAAGAATTATTGCCGAAATATGATCCTCTAATCGAGGCTCGATTGGTTGCATTAAAAGAATTGGCTGGCCTGCTGTTTGAACAATCTGAAGGTGCAAATACTGAAGAAAAAGTTCCAATGCGCCGCCAGATTCACCTACTGCGCGGAACTGGCGACCTTTCTTCAAAAGATGCCGAGCGTTCGCGTGCGCGAACTCATCTCAGTCGTACGATCGATTTGCAAACCGGGGGTAAAGATGATGAAGCTGCCGTGGAACTTGAAAGAGCCATTGATCTCGGACTCAATCTTTCTGCCGCGGAATATGTGCTCGCCTTGCTAACCTATCAATCCAGCCCGGAAAAATCACTCAAACATCTGCAAAAAGCAGTGAGAAACCCTGCTTACGCACTTGCTTCGAATTTACTAATGGCTGTTATTCAAGAAAAAGCCGGGCAAATGAAAGACTCAAGCACTTATGCACTGCAAGCGTTAAAACTGGCAGACATACAATCTGTATCAAAAGACCTTGAGAGTGAACTCACGCAACTCTATGAACCGATCCTTGAAGCGCATGAACGCATCAAGGTAGAAAAAGACCTTGCCAATATCACCAAAACAATTCAAGCCCAACTGATGCGTTCTGATTGGCGTGAGTATTTAAAAGTGGCACGCAGTCAACTGCCCCGCCAACCCGAGGGCAGTCCACCCATCCCCCTGGCTGAAATGATGCTCGAAACTACTAACAGTCAGGTCATCGAAGCTCTTACCTTCATCAAACAATTGGCAGCAGAAGGCAAATTCCGCACTGCCATGGAAGAAGCATTTCACGCCCTCACCCATGCACCCACCTACCTGCCATTGCATGTGCAAATTGGTGAATTGTTAATTATGGAAGGACGCATCCATGAGGCTGTTGAAAAATTCAACCTGGTAGCCTACCTTTACAATGTGAGAGGTGAAATTAACCAGGCAGTGAGACTATTAACCCGCGTGGCAAAACTTGCCCCGATGGATCTTTCAATCAGGGGCATGCTGATAGACCTGCTAATCTCTTCAAACCGTATGGATGAAGCCGTCCAGCAATATATGGATATTGCAAACGTTCATTACCTGCTAGCCGAATTGGATCTGGCCAGGGATGACTATCAGAAAGCCCTGACACTTTCACAAAAAACAGTTGCTTCACGCTCTTGGGCTGTACAAATTTTAAATAAACTTGCAGATATTGAATTGCAGAGTCTGGACCTGAAACAGGCCATCAAAATACTCGAGCAGCTGCGCAGTCTCGAACCGTTGGACGCCACAACACGCGCAACTTTGATTGACCTCTACCTACGAATCGGCCTGCCTTCGGGAGCCATGACTGAATTGGATGGTTATCTCAAATTGCTTGAGACTGCCGGTCATTCTGATCGATCAGAGCACTTTTTAGATAATCTGTTGGAGGATCGACCTGACAACATTGATATCCAAAAACGCCTGATCCGATATTATCAAAATCAAAATAGAGTGACAGAGATCATCGAAAAACTGGATGCCCTGGCTGAAAAGTGTCTGCGTCAGGAAAATCGCGACGGTGCATTGGCAACTTTGCAAAATCTGATTGCCTTGAACCCCCCCAACAGCAACGATTATCGCAGATTGTATGAAGAGTTAAGAAACCAGAAGAAGTAATAAAAAGTCGCTGTAAAAACGGCGACTTTAGCTTTAAAAAACCCCACAATTATTGAGAAACCTCGTGTATTCTTTATCACACCCCTGAATGTGCCCCATCCACCAATCAGCAAGAAAACCTAGAATATCTTCACTAACATGTTCGTCAGTTGAAATGAGTCTATCTCGAAATGTTTCCATTTTGGCAATGTAAATTTGATGCTCCTCTTTATGCCCCTCCAAATCATGATATTTAAATTTATTTAATATTCCTTCTTCTGTGGTGAAATGAACTTGAGCATATTCATCAATCTTGGTAAATAGATCTTTTAATTGATCCTGTTGGGAATTCTGGTCAATAATTACAAACATTTTATTCAGATAATCCACTATCTCTTTGTGCTGCTCATCAAATATTTTCACCCCAACCGAATATGCATCCTTCCAATCGATTTTTCTCATTTTGACCCGCTCTCTCAGTTTTGATTACCAAGAAGAAATGTTTCTTGATTTTACTTAATGCAAAACCAATTCTTTACCACCAGATACGAAACCAGGTTTTTCCCGAGATGGATTCTCCACGGATGTTGATCTCGGCGACCGCGTTCACGACAGTGCGCACCTCAAGCTGATCCACCGTGAAGCTGAATTGGCTGATGCCAAATTCATTGGTCTCGGCGAGACGGTAGAACTGCTTGCTGCCGTCAGGATAGTAAAGGGTCACTCCCACCTGGGCATTAGCTACCGGCGCAAGATTTTGATCCTGAAGGATCACAAAAATAGTCTGCGACTCTCCAACCCCCACCAGAGATTTCAGCGCAAACACATTGACAACTGGATTAATCAGCTTGCCGGCAATACTGGCAGGTTGACTGGGTTTTAATAACTCAGGATTGCGAACTTCTTTATCAAAATAGATACGTCCAAGATCCGAAATCATCACACGCTGCCCACTGGGGTTGTCGGGCCACCATTCCATGCGGATGTTCTCGAAGTACTGCACATAATGTCCGTCGGCAACTTCGACTTCGGAAATAGGCTCGCCAAACCAGGCGGCGCCATTGTAAGCATCATAAAATTGCAAGAAAGCATAACAGACTGTTAAGCCCGAATTGAAGTTGCGGCAGGTAGGTCCCTCTCGAGGGATATCCGCGAGTTGTGCACCTTCTTGATGCAAGAGCTTGCCAAGAGGTGCAATCTGCACCATTGGCCCCTCGGCAGTATCCACCAGGTCAAAACGCGCGCGCTGGAAGTACTGTACGCGCTGGTTGGACTGCGGATCAAGGAAATCATCCGTTATGGGATAACCAAAATAAAGCAGCGGATCGCTCACGCTGTTGTAGGTGCGCAAGAAATCACCCCAGAGCCAATGCCCGGTTTCTGAGACATAGACGGAATCAGAGGTCTGCGCCTTAACCGCTTGTGGAATAGATGCGATCAGTAAGGCCAGAATGAGAAAAACGGAAGCCCAGCGTAATTTCTTCATCAATTACTTATTATACAAAAATCGATGGCTATTCGCAATAGCTGCCGATTTATTGAGTGTTTATTGGATTTATCGTTGATGTTCTGTTTTGATCACGTTTATTAATTAAAATGGTCAGCCACAAGAAAGCACCAATCGCCAACAAGCCGATCACACCCCCACCCAACCAAATGGTACGCCCGCCAAATTGATCGCTCATCACCCCGCCCAGAACAGGCGCGATCAAAGAAGCCACACTGTGTGTCAAACCAAAAACACTCATGTATCTACCGCGCATATCGGCGGGGGCGGCGTTGGCCGTGTAGGTTGTGGCAGTAGGGCTGATAATCAGCTCTCCAATGGACAATATCACCATGCAGAACCAAAACCCCCAGAAACCGCTGAAGAAAGCCACCATCAGAGTTGCAGCAGCATAAAATGCGGTGCCTATGGTCAGTACGACCATAGGTTTGCGCCGCCTGAAGATTTGGGTAACCAAAAATTGCAGTGTCACCACCATTAATGCATTTGTGGTGGGGATGAGGCCGTATAACTTTTCAGGCAGCCCGAAATTTGTATTGGTGTATACCGGCAGCAGCACCCACACCAGAGTTGCCAACATGGAGGTAAGCGTAAAAGCTCCAATAAAGCCCATGAATTCGCCGTGCCTGAAGATATGACCATAGCCCGCAAAAACGAACTTACCCTTCAAGGTTTCAGAGACCCCGCTGGGCAGGGTTTCTTTGGCTTTAAAGGCAATCAGCAGCCCGTAAAAACTCAATCCGGCTGCAGCAAGGTAAAAGGCCAAAGAGTAGGATGTGGAAGCTACAAGGCCGCCTATGGCCGGTCCAATGGCTACTCCAGCATTATTGCTCATACGCAGCAAAGAATAGGCATCCGTGCGTTTCTCGGCAGGGATGATATCGGCCAGCATGGCGTCTGCACCAACACGGTAGAGGGGGGTCAGGGCACCCATCAGGCACTGCACCACAGCAAACTCGATAAATGTGGCTGCCGTGCTCATGATGAAATACATTACGCCCATGCCTATAAGGCTCACCACCATGACCCACTTACGTCCAAGGCGGTCGATGATGGGTCCAGCTACAAAAGAAAAGACCAGCCCCATGCCCGCATTCATACTAATCAGGCTGGCGGTCTGAGCCAGCGGAAGCTCCAACTTTTTGGAGACATAAATCATCAGGAACGGCCAAATCATGGATTGTCCAATGGTGCTGATCAGCATACCAATGAACAGAATCCAGAACTGGCCGGGGTATTCTTTTTGAGCGGTTTTCAGTCGGGCAATCATGATGAGAATTATTCTAACACGGTGACAAAGGATTTATATTCCGTCGTTGAGGGGAGGTTCATCCAGCAAGTGGACGCTTCGCGTGAACCTCCCCTACGCTTTATCTCCAGATAAAAAGATTTGACAAACCAAATCCATTCGTTGTAAATTTAAAATTATTTATTAAATCAGAGGAGGAATTATGCTTAAAGAATTTAAGGCATTTATTTTGCGCGGTAATGTGATTGATCTGGCGGTAGCGGTGATCATCGGCGGAGCTTTTGGTAAAATCATTACTTCTCTCGTCAATGACGTTATCATGCCCCCCATAGGCTTACTGCTCGGTAAAGTGGATTTTTCTAATCTATATATCAATATGAGTGGAAAAACCTTTGCCAGTTTGGCTGAGGCTCAGGCCGCCGGCGCTCCCACCCTGAATTACGGCCTCTTTTT
This sequence comes from Anaerolinea sp., assembly GCA_013824385.1. The sequence continues at coordinate 5,351 of PNNU01000046.1, read as the reverse complement.
AAATAACGTGGTCAATTTTCTGATCATGGCCTTGATCATCTTCTTGATGATTCGCGGTATGAACCGGTTATCTAAAAAAGAAGAAAAACCTGTCGAAACAACCACTCGCGAATGTCCTTACTGTATGACAGAAATATCAAAGAAGGCCAGCCGCTGCCCGCACTGCACCTCAGAAGTAAAACCGGTTTAATTTACAGTGGTTTTTTCTATTTGCTCTTGCGTGGACGTTCAGTACGCTGCATGCCGCCGCGGTAGGATGGCGCCATAATCTCATATATCGAACATAAGCGTCCGTCCAACATGCGGCTGCGAATGCGTGCATCCAGATCGTCAAGGTTGCCTGACATGGTGATCACCGTGGGCAGCTTGGCGTTGTAGCGCTCATTAAATATCTGATAAAGTTTCTCACGCGCCCACGGGGTGGCGCTTTGCGTGCCCAGATCGTCGAGGATCAGCACAGAAGCCCCTTTAACGCGGTTAAACATCTCATCATAAGACACATTACTGGCAGGGCTGAAAGTGGCGCGCAAATGGTCCAGCAGATCGGGGACAACCACAAAAATGGGATCGTCTCCCATCCCCTTGCGGTAGTTGCCAATGGCAGCGGCCAAATGGGTTTTTCCGCAACCGTAGGTGCCCGTCATAACCAGCCAGCCGCGCGGCGACTCGGCAAAATCTTGGGCAGCTCTTTGTACATTCTCAAGGTTGGTTTGAACTTCAACAGGCAATCTCTCCGGTTCTCTTCCGCTCCAGTTGCCAAAAGAACGGTCCCCCAACAATTGAAGCTGGTAGACAAGAGGATCTTTGCTGTCTTTGATCGGTGCCCGGTAATCGGGTGCAGAGATGCGCACACGGGTGGAAAGGTCAGGGTCTTGCAGCCGTGAACGGATGCGGTCATCCAGGTCTTCAAAGGTCAGGTTGGTGGTGACGACCAACGGAAGTTTGCGCGAGTAACGGTAATCAATGATTTGGAAGAGCTTTTCAGCGGCCCACTTGGTGGAATTCTGAGAGCCTAGATCATCAAGCACCAATAGACCAACGTTGCGAATTTCTTCAAAACGCTGTTCAAAAGTGGTATCGGGGGTATCATATGAATAACGCAGCCAATCCAACAGGTCAGGCACGGTCAGGAAAAGCGTGTTCATACCATATTCCACGCAGGTGTTGGCGATGGCGGCTGCCAGATGGGTCTTGCCGCAGCCGTAGGTGCCCATCAGCACCATCCACCCGCGGGGGGTGGCGGCGTACTGCTGCGCCTGGCTCAAGCCGTATTGCAGCGATTGAATCTGCTCATCTCCGAGCCCCAGCCTGCCCTGCACTGAAAACGAATGAAAGGTCATTTGTTTAAAGGCTTCAAGATTGCTCATGCGCAGCAAACGTTCTTGAGCGGTGCGATTTTGATCGTTTTGTTTGCAGACGCACATGGTTAATTTACCAAAATCAGGGTCGCTGATCGGCACATCCTTGCGCACAAATCCAACTCCACCGCAGATCGGGCAGACATCCTCTTTTTGCTTTTCAGAGTTAGTGGAGGATGTAGTCGCCATATTGCCCTTCACTATCGAGTTTGCGATCTTCTTGAGTGGATCGTTGATCTCTTTCATCACGGCCTTTCTCTTTCCACGAGCGTAAAATAGCTTCTATATAGCGCCAGTTGCGGGCATTTCGGGTGACGGCAATTCTGAATGCATCATTGATCCAGTCTGCCTGATATTGGCCTTCAGCGTCGCGCAATTCATCCGCGATTAACGGGGTCAGCGGACCGATGTTCTGTTCGTATAAGGCAAAAATATTGGGGCAGCTGGCTGCAAAACCGGCAGTGTGATGCGCCTCGGGCTTCCAGGCGCCCTGCGAAAGTCCCTCGAGGGCTGCCCTGCCTCTGGCAGAGTTTAGAAAGAAAAGGTGCTGGTCAGCACTTTCAGCCGTTAGGATCACTCCCAATCTAATTGTGCCTTCCAGTGCTTTAGAGAGTCTTTCTTTTTGCTCTTTTTCAGTCTTCCCCAGGCACGGGATGAATTCTTCGGCTTTGATGAAATCTTCAACAGTCAGATAGCGCAAATCACCTTGCTGCTGATCTAGACTTTTGAACGCCCACAAGATGACACGCAGCTCATCCAGGTCAGTGACCAGAGGCAGCAAGTCGGTGAAGAATGCCGCCGGGAGGGGAGTGTTCTTACCCGTGGACGCATTAAATCCGCTGAATGGAGACATCGCCTGCCTTAAATTCTCTTTTTATCCTTGAAATCGCCCGAAAAAGTGGCTGCGTTTTCAAACTTGGCCAGGTTGTTTAAGAAGACCAATTCAATGCCCGGGTGAGTGGGGCCGTTACGATGCTTGGCCACGATCAACTCGGCAATATTCTGGCGAGGATTGTCTTTTTCAAGCATGTCAGGCCGGTGGATGAACATGACAATATCGGCATCCTGCTCGAGAGAGCCTGATTCACGTAAATCGGAAAGTACAGGTTTCTTGCCTTCACGCTGCTCAACGGCACGAGAGAGCTGTGCGCCTGCCAAAACCGGCACATTTAGTTCACGCGCCAGCACTTTGAGACTACGGGAAATGTGCGAAACTTCTTGAACACGGTTTTCGTTTCGAGAATCGCTGCCCATTAACTGCAGGTAGTCGATGATGATTAAATCCAGGCTGTGCTCCATGTGCAGTCGGCGGCACTTGGTGCGAAGTTGGAGCGGAGTAATGGCCGGGGTATCATCCAGCCACATGTGAGTATCGCCCAGCACTTCGACCGCGTGAGTGAACAGCGGCCATTCTTCATCCGCCAATTTACCGGTGCGCAGCCGTTGGGTGTCGATCTTTGTTTCTTGCGCAATTAAACGCTGCACAAGCTGTTCATTAGACATTTCAAGTGAGAAAAAAGCCACATGTTTTTTGTGTTTTTGTGCGGCATTCTTGGCAATGGAAAGCATGAAGCCGGTTTTACCAGAACCCGGGCGACCAGCAATGATCAACAAATCCGATTTTTGCAGACCACCCAGCAATTTATCCAGATCGGTTAGCCCTGTAGGAACGCCAAAAATTTCTTCATCCCTTTGGGAGAGTTCGTCTACATGATCATAGAAATTACTTAAGACGCGTTCAATCGGTTCAAGGTCGTGACGCACTCGCCTTTCGCTCAAGCCAAAGACGGACATTTCGGCTTTATCGATGATCGTATCCACGTCTTTTTCCTGGTCGTAGGCTAACTTGGCCATCTCGTTGGCCGCGGCTAACATGCGCCTGCGGATGGCATTTTGCTCCACGATATGAGAATAAGATTGCGCGTGCAGCGAGGTAGGGGTCTGGTTCACCAGAGAGATCAGGTAAGATTGACCGCCAATATCACTGAGTTGATTATGATTCTGCAAATCTTCACTAACTGTAAGGATGTCAATGGGGGCGCGTTTTTCATTTAATCGAACGAAAGAACTCCACACCCACTGGTTGCGGATTATGTAGAAATCGTCCTCATGCAAAATTTCAGCAACATCATAGTAAGACTCGGGATTGATTAGAATGGACCCCAGTACGGCCTCTTCAGCCTCACGACTGTTCGGCTGCGACTGGATCTCGGTAACAGAGTTATCATCTGGAGATTGAAAATTGCTCATGGGGTACCCGGGTTCTCCAATTATCAGATTAGTGGTACAAATTTATTGGTCTTGGGAAGGATGATCTGGATCGTCATCCGGGTCAGAGAGTTTATCTTCATCCGGTTCTTCATCAAGCTTGACGTTTGACAGAAAACTTTCAAAAACAGACAGCCGTTCTTTTGATTCACCCGCTTCAGCAGCAGCCTGTTTGGATTCTTCCTCTTCCAATTCTTGTTGAATATCCGATTCGGGAGTGATACCAGCCGTTTCAAGAATATCACGCGCCACAAGGATGGGCACATGCGCCCTGACTGCCAAGGCAATCGAATCGGAAGGTCTTGCATCAATGAGGATGATTTCGCCGCCTGACTCGATAACCAAATTGCCATAAAAAATATCCCCACGCAGGGCGATAACTTCCACTCGGGTCAGCCTTGAATGTGTTTTTTCAAGGGTCTCAATAAGGAGATCATGGGTTTGAGGGCGCGCAATTTCTGTTTCTTGCAGCGAAATGATGATGGCATCTGCTTCATAAGGGCCAATCCAGATCGGAAGGTAGCGGTCTACGCCCATTTCACGCAGCAATACTATGCGCTGCTGATTAGTGAGGCTTACCCTCAAACTGTCGATCATCACTTCAACCATCTCGGACATTAATTTTCTCTTCCTCACACGTAAATTATACATAAAAGATATATAGTATTCTAACACGCGCCAAAACGCTACGCAACTTGCCTGACCCACTGTTTTTATATTGGGTTAGTTTTTTTAAGGCTTACAATTCTTTTAACTTGATTTTTTTAAGATTGGAGTATAATAGTTACTAGTAATTGTTTTATCACCTTCAACTGTCTGCATGATTTAGTTTTGTTTTTTGTGGGGAATTTATTCAATTGACAGACAGAGCGACAATGACTATGCATCTCATGAAAATCATGGGATATCAGACTGCAAGCAGGATTTTGTAATAACACAACTATCAGAAACAACAGGGTACTGTTACTATTATCAAAATATGGACTGGAATTAAGAATCATTGATTAAACCAAGAATTTTACTCGTTGAAGGCAAAAGAACAGACCACCCTTCATTTGCAGCTGGATTAACCAAAAAAGGTTATCTGGTTGAAAGTGTGCCAAGTGGAGCGGCTGCTTTATCTCACCTTGAAAGCAGTAAACCCGATTTAGTGGTAATCGATGCCTCTTCAATGCGCACCAACGGTAAACGCATCTGTCAATCACTTCATCAACAGAACGTTGATCTGCCAGTGATCCTTGTGCTGGATAAAGATGCCGACCCCAAAGATAATTATGATGCCAACTCGGTTTTGTTCCTGCCTTTTACCATGCAGAAACTGGTAAACAGGGTAAAACACTTGCTGCCCATTATTAATAACGGCGGTTTACAGGCAGGACCTTTGATTTTGGATGTGGAACAGCATCGGGTCATCTTGAAAGATAAACAGATCCAACTTACACCAAGGCTGGTGGTTTTGTTGAAGATCTTAATGGAACATGCCGGAGAGGTGATCAACCGTGAAGAAATGTTCCGCAAAGCGTGGGAAACCGATTATACCGGTGACACCCGTTCACTGGATGTACACATGAGCTGGCTGCGACAGGCGATTGAAGAAAATCCGCGCCACCCGGAATATATCAAAACCATCCGCGGCGTGGGCTACCGGCTGGATATTGACAGCTCAGGCACCCAGCCCCAGAACCGCAGAAAACACAATCCCGAATAAAATCAAACCCCGCTGAA
>PNNU01000045.1 GCA_013824385.1 Anaerolinea sp. | reverse complement strand
GCGAGAGGGATAAATAAAGGTTTTACCAATAACTCTCCAACGCATCAGGGGCGTGGGTGACACCCCCGACGATCACACGGTCATAGCCACCCGCCAGCAGATCGGGGACGATGTAGCGGATGATCCCCTGGGTGACGCTATCTTCTGCCTGGTTGAAGAGCACAGCCTTCAGCGCCCCTGAGGGGATGTTCTTCAACCCGCCCAGTGGATGCAGCAGCATGTCTCTCACGCTCTCGATGGTGATGGTTTCACCCTCCTGCAGACCGGTGAGCTCGGCGTAACGCCCGGCGCGGAAAACTGTCTGCTCATTGAGCGGACTGCCCAGCGCGGAGGCTCCCACCACCACGATGACCTGCCTGGTCCAGGCGGGGATGGGCGGTTCGTGGTCGCCCGGCGCTTTGAGCGGAATCGAGCGCGATCCGTCTGCCTCGAAGATGAGATGGGCAGCTTCGCGTTCCGCGGCTTGATGGATCAGCTCGAGCAACTCCGGCGCGGGACTGTGGAGGCGGTCATCCTGTGTCACAGAGCCGGTCAGCAGCGTTATTTTTTGCTCCAGCCACAAGGCTGGTTGAATATCAGATTCAGATTCGATTACACAATGCCGGTCAGCGAAGATAGTTTGGTCCGTGCCGAGGTGGGCAGTGGTGGTCACCCAGGCAGGGCCTTCTGTCTGGCGCGCCAACGCGGCCATGGCGGAGGTCTTTCCGCCGGCCCCGACAATGGCGGTGCAGAGTGGCAATTCAGAGTTTAGCGCCTGAAGAAGGTTCATGGGATTAATTATACAAGAGGTCAGATTTTGTGTTTTTAACATGATTCTTATCAAGTTATTACCGGTTTATTTTAAGAATATTTGTTTTTGATTTACGAGAAAATCAAAAACAAATAAAAACAATTCCCCTCTCGCAAAAGCATGCTCGGGGGCGCAACAACCGCGCGACTAAAACGACTAAGCAAATTAGCTGACACTCGTATTTCGCATAAAACAATATATCCCAATTGATTTGTTTTGAATTGTATTTATGCACAAATCAAAACGACTTAACGAGAATTTCTTAAGATTCAAAGACAAATCAGGACTGTCCGATGGATAAAGTTTTTAAGGAACAAGGCGGCAACGTGATTATAGAATATTTATTCTATATTAAGTATAATCCCATTGTCAAGGGGGCAAGGCATCGAGCCGTCCGTATCCCTCTGGTGAAAGAAAGTATAGAGTTGAGAACTAAACATTCGCATATTTCGTTTGACAACCCTGACTATGACTTTAAAAAGAAAAAGAGAGTTGGGTTGATTGCTCGAAGAAGGATAGAAGAAATTTTTTTTAGGAAAGGAATAGAAAACCATGGAAACTAGGTAAATATTTCTAGTTGGCTTTGTTCAATATTTCAAAACAAACTATTAGTTTATTTATGATTTAAGAAAGAGGTGCGTCCGATAATTGGACGCACCAAAAAATATTTAATATTTCCTAACTAACTTCAATATCATTTTCCCGTCATTTAAGTCCGATGTTTACGTAGTACGTCTGTCCGTCATCGAGTAGAACTCCAATACGCCAAAAATATCCGTTTAAATAGTTCGTTGTTTTCCAGTTAAAAGCGTAATGATCTCCATTAAACGTGTAAGTATTCCCTAACGTGGCAGGGTAAGAATAAATACTTTCATCGATATTTCCTGTTATTACACTTCCTTGTTGCGGTGTAATCCATAAGGGCAGGCTGTTTGTTTGAATAACGACCCCGTTAGCATCTTTGAGTTGGAATTTTACAGGTACAGTACTTTTTCCTTTAAATATGCTAACAGGACAACCTGAACAAGTCTGGTGAGCAGTATCGTTTATAGGTTGTAAGAACCCTTCAAACTTATAGATGACTATATAATCGATTGATTTACTGCTAGTATTCCCTGCATTATCCTTTGCTATACATGTTACTGTTTTTGTCCCAACACTTTGGGTATCAAGTGTACCGCAACTCTCTGAGGCTATTCCAGAGAGTAAATCAACTGCGCCAGATGTGACTGTGGCGCTTCCGTTTAGAATAATCGGATTGATAGAGACGACTGGGTTAAGTGTGGGTGGCGTGACATCAACATTTACGTTTTTAACTTCGGTTAAATGACTTACATTGCCTGCTTGGTCATTTACGTATGCTGAATAATTCTGGTTAATTCCCTCACTAAAAGTATAACTACCTGGACAAGCACCTAAAGCAATTCCAGATTCGGAATCTGTACAAGCAAAATCTACTGTTGGTGCACCGATCGAGGCATTGTACCATCCAGTAATAGCTGGCTCCGTTGGTATAAGGTTTGCAGAAATACTGGGTAAATTATTATCAATCTTGAATGAATCGGAAACAGGTATTTCTTTATTGCCGAAATTGTCTTTACTGGCAGCATAAATAAAATGTTGCCCACTCATAGAGATATCTGCACCTTCTCCTATGAAAGCACAACCCTCGGGTATGTCATCAAACGTAAGCGGTATAGTGGCTGGATCCAAGATACAGCGAGTTTCAGTAACATTTGTTATATTAGAACTAGCAGTCACAGAGGTGTGAACATTTGATACATACCATGAATTCAGACCATCTGGATTAGCAGGATTAAGGGATATTGTCGTACTTGGTGGTACGGATGGTGGCTGAATGCCAGGTCCTCCCCATACAGGAAAATAATCAAATGAAGGATTATTGGTAATCCGTGTTTCATTTCCACTATTCAAATCTAATACATATATTTCATAATTACCAACTCTATTGGACATGTAAAGGAGGTAGTTGCTATCAGGCGAAAATTGCGGATATTGACTATGACCACTGCTATTTGTCAAAAGTTTAATATCACTGCCATCTGAATTCATCACATAAATTTTCCAAATTCTTTCAGGCCATTCATGTGCCATGAAAGCCATTTTGGATCCATCGGGTGACCAAGTAACATAACCAACTGACATTGAATAATCAACCATAACAGGATGTTTATTACTACCATCTGCGTTCATTACCCAGATTTCGCCGTAATTGAATGCTGGATCACCTCGAGAAAAATAAGCTATTTGAGATCCATCTGGTGACCATGAGGGATCACCGTTATCCCATCCAGGAGTATTGGTTAATTGCTGTAGATTTGTTCCATCTGTATTTATTACAAAAACCTCATAATTTCCACCAGCACCTTGAAATGCGATCTTTGATCCATCTGGCGACCATGATGGGAAGGCTTGACTCGTATGATTTGCTGAAGATGGGACTAACTGCGATTTACCACTCCCATCAGCATTCATGGTGTAAATAATATTTTCAGAGAAAAATGCATGCTTTTCTCCATTTTTTGACCACAAACCATTAAAGTTCTCTGTGCTACCATCAGTTAATTGTTGAAGATGACATTCATCGCCATCCATGACATATATTTGGTTATTACCGTTACGATTTGAAGTAAAGGTTATTGTGCCACCCCCTGGAATCGGGTTTGATGAACAACCCAGATCATTTATCTGATTCACTGATTTCATAGAATAGGTACTTTGTCCTGGGATTAAAGACAAAATAAGGGAAAAGGATATGGCAATTTGTGAAAGATACCGAATCATAATATTTCTCCTTAATTAAACAAAATAGGGTTTAATAATTACACGATTTGCCCCACTGGAATAATATTCGGTTTTTCTTTAAAACTACCTCCTTTTGATATACCAATATTTTTTCTACCAAATAATTTACATTCAGTATCAATGGAACTTAATAGAAATGGGGAACTTTCCATCTAAACCCGCGGATCAAATTCTAGGGCAAACACTTAAAAAAAGTAAGAACATCTACCTCCTCTGAAGTCATTGACCTATACAATGCAAAAACGATTATTCTTGTAATCTTACAAAAAGAATTGTGTTTCCTTCGGTATTCCAGAACTGTAAAAAATAAAGAGATTGAAAACCAAGTAATCTATAAGGGTTTGTTTTGGATTTTTTCTTGACGAATTGAAGGTAGAAAGTTTTGAACCCACTTCCCCCTTTCTAAAAATAGATACTTGTATTCGATAAAAAAGCACTTTTATTTTTACATTTTTATAAATAATATTACATCATAATATTAATAAATAAAATAAGAATTTCGCCTTTGAATCTCTTTTTCAGTTTACTGTTTGGTAATTCGCAATAAACTTACTCCCAAACACGAAATTTGTGGGACCTGCCCCGACGATAGCCGCATGTAAAGTGAATGAAGGGTTAAATAACAATCTTTTTCGTGCAATTAGAAATTTTCGCGTGTTTAGTGGTTATCGTTTCTTCCTCATTCCCCTCTTGACAACTCCTTCACTCCGCGTTATATTGTGTATATACGATATGCACAGTTACAAGGAGTGACTCAATAATGGAAATTCTATCCGTTCAGAACCTAGGCAAGCACTATCCCAAGTTCGATCTCAAGAATGTCTCTTTCAGCCTCGAACAGGGCTATATCATGGGCTGCATCGGACGCAACGGCGCGGGCAAGACGACGACGATCAAATCGATTCTGCGCCTGGTGCATCCCACCTCCGGCACGGTCAGCGTGTTGGGCCGTGATTTCGCCACGGACGAGTTTGCCTGCAAGCAGCAGATCGGGCTGGTGCTTGGCCAGGTGTCTTACTATCCAACGAAAAAACTGAAGGTGATCGCCGACGTCACGCGCCGTTTTTACCCCGAGTGGGATGAAAACGCGTTCGACGGTTATCTCAAACGCTTTGATCTCGACCCCGACAAGACGGTCAAGGAACTCTCCGACGGCATGCGTGTGAAGTTCGCCTTGGCGCTGGCCCTCTCGCACAACGCCAAGCTGCTGATCCTCGACGAACCCACCAGCGGTCTGGACCCCGTCTCGCGGGATGATCTACTGGAACTCTTTCAGGAGTTGATCGAGAACAGCGAACGCAGCATCCTCTTTTCGACGCAGATCACCTCCGACCTTGAAAAGTGCGCGGATTTCATCACCTACATTAAAAAGGGTGAACTGGTAGCCAGTACCACCAAAGACGACCTGATTGCTTCTTACAAGATCGTCAAAGGCACCAGGGCGCAGCTCACCGAAACCCTGCAGCCCAAACTGATCGGCTGCAAGAAGAATGACTTTGGCTTCACCGCCCTCATGCGCACAGCTGACCTGCCCTCCGCGGATGGTCTGGAGATCGCCCCCGCGGATCTCGAGTCCATAATGATCCATATCGAGAAGGAGTAAAGAACCATGAAAGCACTGCTTTATAAAGAATTCAAACTGGCGCTGCACCCAACCACCTACCTGTTTATGGCGATTGGCGCGATGCTGATGATCCCGTCTTATCCGTATTACGTGGCGTTTGTTTACACCTGCCTGGGCATTTTCTTCATTTTCTTGAACGCCAGAGAGAATAAGGATATTTTCTACACCGTCTCGTTACCCATCCGCAAAAGTGATGCGGTCAAGTCGCGCGTGATCACTGTGGCAATCATCGAATTGCTTCAACTTGCGATAGGTATCCCCTTTGCGATCATCGGCGCGCGTATCAATCCGAACCCCACTGGCAACCTGGCTGGTATTGAAGCCAATATGGCATTTTTTGGGCTGGTGCTGATCATGTACGCCATTTTCAATTCCATTTATCTGCCCGGGTTTTACAAGACGGCACAAAAAATTGGCGGTCCGCTGGTGATTGCCAGTATCGCCATCACCGTTTATGTGGTCGCTGTTGAAGTTGCCGTGCAGATGATCCCTTTCTTGAAAACACATTTGGATACGAGCAATCCAGCGATGGGGATGTATCAGCTGCCCGTCTTGATTGCGGGCGTGCTCATCTTCGGACTGTCACTGTGGCTCACGTATCGCAGCTCCGCGGTAAATTTCGAAAAAGTGGATCTCTAAACCTGCATGGATATCGTTATTTCCAACACCTCAGGGGACCCGATCTATCAGCAGATCTTTGAACAGATCAGCGCCCAGATCATCAAGGGCCTGCTGCCCAGTGACTTTTGTCTGCCGCCCATCCGCACCGTAGCCCTGGAACTGCGCATCAGCGTGATCACGGTCAAACGCGCCTGGGAAGAACTCGAACATGCCGGCCTGATTTACACTATGGCCGGCAAAGGTTGTTTCGTCTCTCCACTGCAGCCCAACGCCCTGGATGCCAAGCGCAGCCAGCTGGCCGGTGAAAAATTGGCGAAGGACATGGAGTATTACAAGACGCTGGGTCTATCGCTGGACGAGATCATCGCCATGCTTAAGAAAGATTACGATAAGGAATGATTTTTTGAGAGTCTTTAACCACGAAAAACACGAAAATAATTAAAAGAAGGGCAAAGAAACCAAAAAGTGCACTTCAAATTTGATTTTTATGTTATGTGGCGCGAATTTGTGCGCCTCCTTGTGGGATGAATCACCCTTCCTTTATTATTTTTCGTGTGTTTAGAAATTTTCGTTTTAGTGCTATTAACCACGAACCCCTAAAAATCTGGGGCGTAAAGATCGCGAAACACGGAAACAATTAAAAGAAGGGCAAAAAAACCAAAAACTGCCCTTTAAATTTGATTTTGATTTTTCGTGTACAAGTTATACGACTCCTTGTGGGTGGAACCGCCTATACTAATCTTTTTTGAGTATTTAGAAATTTTGGTGTGTTTCGTGGTTAAGGGTTACGGTTCACGGTTCACGGTTCCGCGGTTTGTGCGCCCCCGAGCGTTTTTTGCGAGTGGGGTCGGTTCTCGGTTCTCTTCTATCTGCCCTTCCAATTTACAGTTCAGTTGAATAACGGTAATTTATCGGTTTTAACCTAATTTTAATGTTTAACCTGCCGATAATGAACATGCATTAGCATACGTGGGCCAATTATCAGTATTCCCCATTATGTGTAATCCGGTTATCATTAGCCGCAACTTTATTGTTGAGGAGCCCGGATGGAAAAGATCGTCAAAGAAATCTATGACGCCGTGGTCAACGGCAATGCCAGCGGAGTAAAAACCAAGGTTCAGGCCGCGCTGGATGCAGGCGTTAATATCGAGTCGCTTTTAAATGAGGGCATGATCGCCCCCATGAAAGAAGTGGGCCAACTCTTTGAATCAGGGGAATACTTTGTACCTGAAATGCTGATCGCCGCGCGTGCCATGCAAGCCGGCATGACCCTCATCCGCCCCGTGCTGCTCTCTCAGGATATCAAACCCGTCGGCAAGGTCGTCATCGGCACCGTCAAAGGGGATCTGCACGACATCGGCAAGAACCTGGTGAGCATGATGCTCGAAGGCGCCGGTTTTGAAATGATTGACCTCGGCACGGATGTTTCGCCCGAGAAATTCCTTGAAGCCATCCAGGCGCATAAGCCTGATATCGTGGGCATCTCTGCCCTGCTCACCACCACCATGACCAACATGGATGCCACCCTACGCTACTTTGAAGAACACAAGGTGCGCGATCGGGTGAAGGTGATCATCGGCGGAGCCCCTGTAACACAATCGTATGCCAACACCATTGGCGCGGACGGTTATGCCCCCGACGCCAACCAGGCTGCAACCCTCGCCCGCCATTTGATGGGCGCGGACTAGTAAAGAAAGTGTGTCGTTGAGCCGTTATCTGTGCATCGCCTGTGAAGTCTTCGCGCGGCCGCTCTATTCCCTGGCCGCCACCTCTCCGAATGTCATCGACATTCAGTTGGTACAACGCAGCCTGCATGACGAACCCAACAAAATGCGCCCAAAGCTTCAGAAGAAAATTGATATGATGGAAGAACGCGGCTATGACGCCGTGCTGATGGGCTACGGCTTGTGCGGCAATGGCACCCTTGGTCTACAGGCGCGTTCCGTCCCCATTGTCATCCCCCGTGTGCACGACTGCATCGCCATGCTGCTCGGCGACCCCAAGCGCTACGCGGATGAATTTGACAAAACCCCCGGCACTTACTGGTTCACCCAGGATTTCGCCGAACGCTCGGATGAAGATGGTAAATTCCGCTCTCTCGGCCCCATCCCCGATGAGGCGCTGGCCAAACAATATGACGTTTTCGTCAGTCAATATGGCAAGGATAACGCCGAATATCTGATTGAGACCCTGGGCAGTTGGCAGAGGCGTTACAAACGCGCCGCCTTTTTGGATATGGGCGTGCTGACCCCCGACGGCTACAAAACCAAACTTGAAGCAGATTCGGAACGTTTCGATTGGGCCTTTGAAACCATTACCGGCGATCTAAAAATCCTGCGCGGATTGCTCGATGGCGAATGGGCCAAAAAAGATGCCAAGAACTTCATCGTCATCCCCCCCGGCAGCACCGTGGATATCACCTACGACAAGCATGTCTTCAGGTGCACGCCAGGATGATCGCTCCGCAATCCCCGGCACAGTATGAATTGATCATTGAACCCTTCGGCCGCAGGATTTTCATTCCTGCTGGAAGCAGCGTGCTGCAAGCCGCTCGCGATGCGGGCATGGCCGTCAACGCTGTATGCGGCGGCAACGGCACCTGTGGGGCGTGCAAGGTCAAACTGATCAGCGGGGATTTTTCTGCCATCACCTCCACAGAAACTGCAATGCACCATAAAGGCAGTCTGCCCGCGGATGAGCGCCTGGCCTGTCTCACCACAGTCCTCTCGGATGGCAAAGTACATTTTCCGCCCGAATCGCTAGCCTCCACGCAACGCCTGCAGCTTGAAGGGGAACTCAATCCCATCACCCCAACCCCATCCGTCAAACGCCTTGAGATTGACCTTTCGTCTGATTACACCAACCAAAAAAACTCCATCGCCGAATCCGTGCGTGAGACACTCAAAGTGTGCGGTTACCCGCACACCGATCTGCCTGAATCCATGCTGCCCGCGATCAATGACCTCCTGCAGCAGCCCGGGCATAAGATGACGCTGGTGATGCGCGGCCACCAGATTGTGACGGCGCTGGCACACGACCATCCACTGCTCGGCCTGGCCGTGGATCTCGGCACAACAAAACTGGCCGCCTTTCTGGTAGACCTCGAGACCGGCAAGACTCTGGCTGCAGGCGGTGCGCTCAACCCGCAAATCGCCTACGGGGAGGATGTCATCAGCCGCATCCAATACGCGGATGAGCACGTTGAAGGTGCCTCGACCTTGCAGCAATGCGTGGTTGAGGGCATCAACCTCCTCGCCGCGGAACTGACCGCCAAGACCGGCGCCGCCCCTGACGAAATCATGGATTGTGTCATCGCGGGCAATACCGCCATGCATCACCTGCTGGCCGGGCTGCCCGTACATAACCTGGGTACCGCGCCGTACCATCCGTCACAGGTGGATGCCATGAGCTTCGCTGCCAGTAAGATCGGGTTGAAACTGGCCGGGAACGCGTTCGTTTATTTGCCGCCCAACATCGCCGGCTTTGTCGGCGGGGACCACATCGCCATGCTGCTGGCCACCAGCGCCAGGCACACCCTCAAGACCGTGCTGGCGCTGGATATCGGCACCAACACCGAGATCAGCCTGCTGCACAAGGGCAGGCATTTGGCTTGCTCCTGCGCCTCCGGGCCAGCGTTTGAGGGTGCCCACATTCGCAGCGGATTGCGCGCCGTCCCCGGGGCGATTGAACGTGTGTTCATCGATGGGGACGAAGTCAAAGTGCAGACCATTGACGATCAACCGGCCGTCGGCATCTGCGGCTCTGGCATTCTGGATGCCGTGGCCGAACTGTGCCGCAATGACCTGATCGACCGCCGAGGTGCATTCAACAAGCAGGATGCACGCCTGGTGATGCGCGAAGGTCAGCCTGAATTCGTGCTCGTTGCCGCGGAATCCAGCGGATTAAAGAAAGAAATCACCCTCAACCGTCAGGACGTTCAGGAAATCCAACTCGCCAAAGCTGCCATCCGTTCGGGGATTGAAGTGCTGCTGCGCGAAGCGGATATCTCCGTCGAAGAGATTGACCTGTTTCTTGTCGCAGGCGCTTTCGGCACCTACCTTGACCTGGTTAATTGCCAACGCATCGGCATGTTCCCCGAACTTCCACTTAAACGTTTCAGGCAGGTGGGCAACGCCGCGGGTAGCGGCGCACGCGAACTGCTGCTCTCGATTCACAAACGCGCCGAAGCCGAATCCTTGCTGGAGCACATCGAATATGTGGAACTGACCACCGTCAAGGATTATGTAGATTTCTATATGGATGCCATCGGACTGTAATTTAAACACAACTTTCTCCAAGGCTAGTTACGAGAATAAGTTTGTAATTTTGCCTCACCCCACCCCCGACGCTTCGCGTGTGGGGGCTTACCCCTCTCCATCCGCGGATGGAGAGGGGCAGGGGAGAGGCCGGAATTAAAGAATCTATTCCTGGCTAATTCACGATAATAAACTTTATACCTTGTAGTAAACTCCGTGAAGATTATTTTGATAAAGTCAGACCCACTCTATACCAAATCTATACCCAATGTCCCTCCCCTTTTCTTACAATTCGATCACTACTCAATAATTAACTGCCAGTTAAAGACTTAAAAGTGAAAAATATGAACACAACCATTTTCCAAACAAAAACGCAGGTTGGATATAATCAATTCATGACACGCAAAATTTTGGTTGTGGATGACACGCGTAACGTACAAATTCTGCTGAATGATTTCCTCTCCAGCCAGAATTACGAGGTCTTGCTTGCCTCTGACGGTGAAGAGGCGCTTGAAATCACCCGGGTATCTGACCCTGATTTGATCCTTCTGGATATCATGATGCCCAATATGGACGGGTACCAGTTCATCACCCAATTGCGCCGTGAATCGTGCACACCAGTGATCATGATTACCGCCAAACAGTTGGAGGCCGATATCATTCACGGGTTTGACCTCGGCGCGGATGACTACATCACCAAGCCTTTTCGCATGCGCGAACTTCTCGTGCGCATCCGAGCAGTGCTGCGCCGCGCCGCCCCAAAAGAGGTTGAAGAAGCTGCAATAAAAATTGGCGATATTTCTCTCGATACGCAAAAACATGAAGTGCATAAAGGCGATGTTGCCGTTGATCTGACCCCACTGGAATTTTTAGTCTTAATGATACTGATGCAGTCACCAGGCAAAGTGATCAAGCGGGCGGAATTATGCATGCGCTTGATGGAAAATGGCTATGCAGGTTCGGAGTCCACACTTAAGATCCACATTCGCAGCCTGCGCCAAAAACTGGATGATGATCTGGACCAACCCAAGTATATTGAAACCGTTTTCGGCATTGGATATCGTTTCGTGGAGATTAACGAATGATCAAATCTTTGAAAGGTAAACTGATCTTCTCTTATCTCGCGGTCGCTTTAATCAGTGTACTGATCATTTCAATATTTATCAGGATCAATTCTAGTCAATCACTAATGAACCTGGTATCTGATCAACAAACCGCTCTTCTTGAAGAAGAAGTGCAAAACTACTATGAATCCCAGAATAGCCTTGAAGGGTTTTATGATTATTATCTTCAAATCGGAGAATATTCAGGCTCGGTCTTGCCGTCTGATTCCAATGAGCCGCCGCCACAATCACATGAGTTTCGTGGTATAGACGGCCTCGTGGATACAAATTACAAAGCATTAGTACCCATTTTTGGCTACGATGTAGGTCAAACACTTCCCGAACAAAAATTGAGAGATGCCATACCGGTCAAGGTTGATGGTGACACAATTGCCTGGATTTTGCCAGACAAGAAACATGAATTCAATTTAAACCCGCAAGAAGAACTATTTCTGGTCCGCGTTACTTCTGCAATCGGCATGGCTGCGTTAGCCGGAGTGATAGTAGCTGTGGCCATGGGAATACTACTCGCCAACGGCATCGTTAAACCCATCAGACGTTTGACCAAAGCCTCGAAATCTCTGGCAAAGGGTGAACTCAGGCAGCAAGTTCCTGTTACCTCCAAAGATGAAATTGGACAGCTTACCATCACATTCAATCAAATGAGCGATGACCTAGCCACGGCGGATGAACAGCGCAAGCGCCTAACCGCCGATATTACCCATGATTTGAGTACCCCGCTTCAGGTTATTGCGGGCTACATGGAAATGTTGGAAGAAAAGGATATTACACTTTCACCTGAACGAATTGAAATCATTAAAGCCGAGATTGAACACCTACGCCGTCTGGTGGGCGACCTGACCACCCTGACCCAGGTGGAGGCCAGGACGCTTGAAATGCAGTTACAGCCAATTTCACCGGTTGCTCTGCTCAGGCATGTGCATCAGATTTATGAGCCGATTGCTTCGCGCAAAAGCATCACCCTGATAATGGATGCCAAAGACCTGAACTCTGAAATCTTTGTGGATGAAGGACGTATGCAGCAGGTGTTGAAAAATCTTATTGAAAACGCCCTGCGATACACACCGTCAGGCGGAAAGATCAAACTCAATGCAACGACCAACTTAAAACTTGTCGAAATTACTGTAGCCGATAATGGCGCAGGAATAGAAGCAGATGATTTGCCCTTTGTGTTTGACCGGTTTTATCAAGCTGATAAAACGCGCGGAGCCAACCGCGGCAAAATGGGTTTGGGCCTGGCAATTTGCAAAGCTTTGGTGCTCTCTCAGAATGGAAAAATTACCGCCGAGTCTGAAGGTAAAGACAAGGGCACAACCATCCGCATCACGTTTGCACAAGTTTAGTTTTAACAATAATTATCTTTAATAAGAAAAGCCCCGACTATAGAAATCGGGGCCTAATGGTTAATATATTTTGATTATTTCCTGCGGATGAGCCTTAAGAGCAGCAGTAAAATCACTGCGCCGATAAAAGCTGTGACTACATCGCCGAGGAAGCCTGAGAACAGGCTGATGCCCAACAGACCAAACAACCATCCGCCCAGCAAACCGCCGACGATACCGACGATTATCTTGCCGATCAAGCCAAGGTTGATTCCTTTGATCACAGCGTCAGCCAGAAAACCGGCGATGGCGCCAACAATTATCCAGGTTAAAATGTCCATTTTATTTCTCCTATAGTATTCATTAATCTACAATTAAACTTCTTAAATAAGAAATCTATTAAGAATATAAACCCCCGGTTGCATGA
>PNNU01000044.1 GCA_013824385.1 Anaerolinea sp. | reverse complement strand
AATTAAGGCTGAAAACTGGCATGAGAGGATCGAACTATTATTACGAGAGAACTTGTTCGTTCTACCCGTCGATGATGAAACTTTACATTTACGTTATCATCACCTCTTTCGGGATTTTTTGCAAAACAGCATGCGATCTGAAAGACCCGAAGAAAGCCGCCAGATTGAATCATGCCTGGCAAAATACTACGAACAACGCAAAGAGTGGGAGCGGGCTTTTGAAATCTATTCACGTATTGGAAACGCAGAGCAAATTGCTGACCTGATTCTCCGTGCGGCTCCATCCATGATATTGGGTGGACGAATAACCACACTTTCTACATGGCTTGGTTATTTGCCAACAGCAGTGAGAGACGAACAACCTGAGTTTTTATCTATAAAAGGGTCAATTGCAGTACTGCGTGGAGATAGCAAAAATAGCCTGGTGATTATGGATAAGGCCATTCAAGGACTTCGTGAGAACCATAATGTCGAAGCATTAACTGCAACTCTGATTCGTAGAAGCTGGGTAAATCGTGCTTTTGGACATTACAACTTAGCTTTAAACGATGCCAAAGAAGCGATATCCATGAGTAAAAATGATCCGAAATTAATGAAACTTAATGCCGAAGCTTTGCGTTCGATTGGTTTGTCGTTTTACCAATCGGGAGAATTAAAAATGGCATTGACATCTCTCACAACATCGTTGGAAAAATACAATCAACTTGGAGAGGAGTTGGATGCAGCAAAAGTCTTGCTTGATCTTGGTGCCCTTCATCTTGCGCTGGGTGAATTTGATGAAGCAGACAGCGCATATAAAAAATCTCTTTCCTTTTGGCAAGCAACCCATAATTCATTATGGCAAACCAATCTGTTAAATAATATTGGTGTCGTACAGCATTTACGTGGCAAGTATGAACAGGCGGCCATTTCTTTTGAAAAAGCCATTACACACGCTCGCCTGGCGATGAATCCAAGGTTGGAAGGTTTTTCTCTGACAAGTTTGGGTGATCTTTTTCGTGATATTCGTGCTCTTCCAGAAGCGCGTAAAGCATACGAAATGGCGCGAGAAGCTTCAGAATCAGTAAATGATCATGCTTTACAAGTTTTTCTCTCTTTATCAGATGCTACTTTGGCACGCTTAACCGGTGATTTGACTGCATCAGAGCAAAGCAACAATAAAGCACTCGAAATAGCTCAAAAAGGCGGATCAAAATACGAGATATTTCTGTGCCGCTTGGAGTTTTGTGTGCTTGATTTGCTTCAAAAGAAATTTGAAAAGCTGAACACCTCCCTAAATGAGGTGTTGGAATACTTTTCAATTGAGGGGTTTCATCTCGAGGAACTTCGTACACAATACTATTTAGCCGTCATGAATCTCCTGACCCATAAATCCGTGGATTCCCAGCAATCGTTTGTCACATTTATAAATTCCAGTTTTAATGAAAGAGACACGCCCACTATTTTGCGAATTGGCTTTGAGACCATTGAATTGCTTGAGGATTTTGCAAAAACAGAAGATTGTTCAAGCGAAGTAATTGGCTTTATTCAAGAATTACGTGGTATTGAATCGACTTTGATTCCTTTACGAAAAAATATAAGGCGGCATTCAGAGACAGTTCAATTTACCACCCCAAAGGTTTTAATCCGTTCTTTTGGAAAATGCCAGGTCAAGATAGGTGATCATAATGTAGCACTATCAGAGTGGAAAACTCAGATGGTTCGTGATCTTTTCTTTTTTATACTTCAACATCCTGATGGGGTTACCAAAGAAGAAATTGGCGAGGCCTTTTGGCCGGATTCCACAATTGAAGCCCTTCGTGTGCGATTTAAGAATTCCATTTACAGACTAAGACATGCTCTTGGAAGCGAAAGCATCAGTTTTATTGATGATTACTATCGTTTTAACCGCACCCTTGAATACTACTATGACACCGAAGATTTTACTCAAGAGTTGGCTATTGCTGAAAAAACCACTGATCCTGATGGAAAAATCCATCATTACATTCAAGCAATCAACCAATATCGTGGAGAATATTTGCCAAAAATGGATTATGAGTGGGCTATTGTTCAAAGAGAACAATATCATCGGTTTTTTATCGCCAGCATCATCAATTTGATTGACTTATTATTGAAAGCAGGGCAATACCAGGCGGCTATTCACTATGTAAATCGGGCTGTTGAAGAAGATTCGTGTTTTGAAGAAGCTTATCGGGCAGGCATGAAGGCTTTTTCAGCATTGGGGGATAGAGCTTCAGTTTCACGGTATTATGACAAATGTAGTGCAGCATTATTGAAAGAGTTGGATTTAGAGCCATCCCCACAAACCACAATGTTGTATAAAGAACTCATGCAATAACTTTCTCGGAATTATTTTAATTACGCACAAGGTATCGGTGGCATTAGCCGCCGATATTTTTGTAATTTCTGTTAAATATTGGCTATTTTGAAGCCTGTTTTGAAGCCTGTTTTGAAGCCTGGTTATTGTAATAATGTTGTAACAGTTTCAATTCAAACAGCTAAAAAGGAGCTAATTATGAAAACATTTGCATTCTCAATCTCAAAGAATATCCGTGTCATTATGTTCGTTGTCACCCTCGTCTTGTTTGTCCTCGCTGCTGGCGCTCCTACAGCAACAGGATCCATTGGTGGATAATTTTCTTCATGATTCTCGTCGCAGCCGTTCTGGTAGGGTTGACCGCCGGTTTATGTAGAGCGTGGGCTGGCAAAAGAACGTATCGGGTGTTTGACTTAAGGTATCCGGTATTGGTATTGGTGGCATTTCTTCCTCAATATTTTGCTTTTTTTGCTCCAAAAACGCGCGAGTTGCTTTCAAACAATCTGGTAGCGATCCTGCTAATAAGTTCATTAATTATATTATTAGGTTTTTCGATCCTTAACATTCAAAAACCTTGTTTCTGGCCTATAAGCATTGGGTTTTTGCTCAACTTTTTGGTAATCGCTCTAAACGGCGGTTTCATGCCAATTAGCCTTGCAACGGTGAATAAATTGAACCCCAGTTCTGATTTCGTCTGGATGATTGGACAGCGTTTTGGCTATTCAAAAGACATCATTCTATCTCCAGAAATGACCAGGCTGGAATTCCTTTCAGACCGATTCACCATTACTCATTTTCTTGGCCTCAATGTGGCATTTAGCTTGGGTGACATTTTTATTGCTTTAGGCGTGATCTTACTACTTTGGATGTTAGGCGGAAAATCAGAGCACAAAACGAAGGAGATTATTAATGAGTAACATTTTTATCGATTATTTGGAACGGTCAGAAGAAACCATTGATAACGAACGCGAATACAGCCGAATTATGACTGCTGCCGTAGTAAATGAAAGATTTCGAAAATTACTGCTTTCCAATCCAAGCCTGGCACTCAAAAGTGGTTATGGTGGAGAAGCTTTCAATCTGGAATCTGAAGAATCTGAACGTATTTCTGCTATCAAAGCCACTTCACTGGCAGAATTTGCCCGCCAGATGAATGGTTGCTCACCTCGATCCAATATGGGTTTACTAGCAGCTGATTGATTTATCAGATTTACCAGAAAACTGGAAACGTCAATAATGGTTAATTGCCAGGGTTGTACACATGACGCATTACATCGAAAACTACAGCTATCCTTATAAAACGAGGGGTTCTGGTGCTGTCACCAGAACAACCGAAAAATTGACCGGTCTGTCAAGGCTGAGTCATTTTTTGGTTGGCATTGATACCATTGAAGCATTGATTGATAGAGCAACGGTTTATGTTCGTGATTTTCTGCATGTTGATTATTGCCGTATCTTCATTTTGGCTTCTGATGGACAATACCATTTGAAAGACAAACGTCAAGAATCTATTGCGGCGGTTGAAAAAGTTTTTCAATTGGTATCTTCTTCACTTGAGGCGCAGAGGCCATCTTCAATGGAGCAAGTTTTGGATAGCAAGGCTAGAGATTTTCTAGGCTTAAAAATCAGGGATTGTCATTGGATTATCCCCTTGCAAGTGGAACAGTCTCAAGTTGGCATACTTGTGTTGGCAAAGACGAATTCCTCTGAAATTGACGCATTTCCATTGGATAGTTTCTACATGGTGGATTTAATCGCAGATCAACTGGGTAACGCCGTACACCGCAAACAACTCAATGAACAAATTGAGAATTCATCTATAGAAATTGTGCTCGCACTCTCAAAAACATTGGAGACAAGAGATCCATACAGCGGCGCACACAGTAAACGCCTGGCTTCATATTCAGAAAAAATCGCAAAGCAATTCAAATGTTCAGCGCAAGAAACTCGCGAGCTTTGTTGGGCAGCTTTGCTGCATGACATTGGAAAGATAGGTATAGAAGATTCTATTTTACATAAACCAGGGCCGCTCACAACGCGTGAATGGGAAGTGATGAAATCTCACTCCGAAGTGGGTGCCCATATTGTTAAAGGATTAAGCGGTCTTGAAAATATCGCTTCGATCATCCTTTCACATCACGAAAGAGTCGATGGAAAAGGATATCCTCGGGGGCTTAAAGGTGATCAGATTCCCATGGGCGCAAAGATCATTGCCGTCGTGGATTCGTATTCGGCGATGACAGAGGGGCGTGTTTATAAGGCACCTCGTACTCATGTAGAAGCAATTTCTGAACTTGAGAATAATTCAGGAAAAATGTATGACCCTGAAGTAGTGAGAACTTTTATCAGCTTATTTGCAGAGCAAGATTTTAGGGATTGATTATTTCGAAACCTGCCTCAAAAGGGCAATTTCATAACTTCGCTGCAGGGGGAAAACAAAATGGATGGCTAACGTCTCAAGCCATCCATTTTTTATTTAATTTGAATAAAGGCTTGGGTCCCCTCGAAGGGTGACAATCTCACCATAATAGATTTTGTGATAATCTCCCAAGTTGTAATGCTTATCAATCGATTTTTCGATAAAGTTTTGTGGTTTGATAACATCTGTGTAGATTTTTCGGCATTCAATTACCAGGTTGGATTCAATATAAGAAGGAGCAGTTACCTGAGAACTTCGGCAGGGGGTGAGACCAGATTCCTTGATCTTATCACCATCGCGTCCTGATTTGGCACCCAGCAGGTTCAAGGCTTTGCGGTATTCATCGGGGAAAGCACATACGGTGAAATCCGGGTTCGATTCCATGAATTCGAAGGTATAACGAGTAGGTCTGACCAACACCTGAACTACCGGCTTATTCCAGATATTTCCCATCCACCCCCACGAAATGGTCATACTATTGAATTTACCTTCTGCATAGTTGCCGGCTGATAACAGAAACCAGCCTTTGTCCCAAAGTGTATGAATTCTGACAGAAAAATCTTTAGGGTCAATGGTTTGGATGTTCATGGCTTTCTCCCTGTATGTGATGTTTCATTGATTATAAAACACAAGAACAGCTTATGAGGGCTGTTCTTGTGTTTTATGAAGCTTGCAGAGAAAAGGAGAATTATCAGGCAGGGGAGGCAATGATGAAGAGCCTTCCCCATGATGAATTACCATTTTTGCTGATACAAGTTTGTAATACAAGGGCGCCGGAACCATATGTTTCGTTAAAGACATCAGTACTTGAAAGGGTGGCATCTGGATTGTCAACGTTTACAAAATTTGAATAAGGGTCGGTTGGGCTGAGCGCCTGGTATTTCTTTACAGCGGATACTTGGTATTTTTTAGTGCTGCCATCGCCATAAACCAAAACGATCTCAGTGCCGGATCCCATTTTAGAAAAACTGGCGCCTGACAGGTAGTTGTGAGCTAATAAACCAATGGACCCAAATTGACTGGCCATTCCGAATAGTGTGACAGTTCCTGAACTGGTGGATACGTAAGTGGCAGACGATTGTTGAACTACTTTGACTGCCAACACGTTCTTAACAAAAACCCCAACCAATTGAGAGGAGTCAGATTTTTTTAATGAAGCCGCGAAAGTTTCCAAAGAGGCAGTGCTGGTAGCAGCCTGTACCGGAGTAGCGGGTAGAATGCCGAAGACAATGATCAGCGCCACGAAGAAGGAAAGGAATTTGTATTTCAGGGAAAGTTTTTTCATCTTTTTGTCCATAACTCTAATTTATTAGTTATATTATAGTAATTTTATAGTAATAAATCAAGACAAAAATGGTCGAAATAACAATCTTGTAAGCTGTTTGCATACATCAATATCATTTAGTTATTTTTGAGAGTTTTTGGGGTGGAATTATTTGCGGTTTTAGAAAAACAGGAACCACAAAATATATGATTCCTGCGTGTTGGTCTAAAACAGAGAGATCAATACTCTCTAATTAGGCGACTATTTTGGGAAAACGAAAATTATTGAACCTCGGAGGCAATTATGAAAAGGCGTCCCCAAGCTAAAATACCATTTTTTTCAATACAAGTTTGAAGAACTAGATCTCCAGCCCCATAAGTTGCGTTAATCACATTATCACTTGAAAGCGTGACGTCTGGTTTCGCCAAATCAATAAAGTTGGAAAAATTATCAGCTGGACGTAGAGCTTGATATTTCTTAATTGAGTCCACTTTGTATTTTTTTATACTGCCATCTCCAAAAATCAAGAATATTTCAGTACCAGTTACAAGGTTTATGAAACTTGAGCCAGATAAATAATTATGGGCTAACAAACCGATGGAACCATATTTGCCGGCTAAACCGAATTGAGTAGCTGTTCCTGCTTTCGTTGAAACTGAATACGTTGAAGCTTGTTGAACCACTTTGAGAGCTAAGATATCATTAACGTATACCCCCACAAGTTGTGAAGAATTTGATTTTTTCAGGGTGGCCGAAAAAACTTCAATTGTAGTGTTATTGTCAGCAGCTTGAACGGTCACGACAGGAGAGATGCAAATAGAGAACACCATAATCATCAAAACGGATATTATTCGAAATTTCAATTTCATTATTTGCATGTATCCACCTGGTGATCTAGAATTGTAATTAAAATTATAGTAAAAATTAAGAAATTATTGAGTAATAATTTAGTAAATACCCCCTTTAAAGCATGTAAAATTATGAGTTAGCAATCTTATAATTTAGATTTGATGTAAAAATCTTCAAAAAGTTGTTACACGAAGGATTGCAAGAGACAACCGTTTTAGTGAACGGTTGTCTCTAAAAAGTATTAATGAAAAACTTGTTAATTCTTTTTTGGTATAAACCGGGTTAATTGGGGCAAGGCGGCTTGAGCTGCTTTTCGACCTTCCTCAATCATTTTTTCAGAATCGCCAAATCCCCACGAGGAGAATTGAGAAATCTTTGGTTTGATAAAGCAATCACAATTGTCTCGATTCAGCGATGTGGATCGTTCTTGCATGATATAAACCATGGCAAGCAGATTTTCAAAGGGATTCTCTGGACGTTTTCCGCGTTTTGACGGAGAGGAGACATCAACGCCAATGGTAAAGTCGGCTCCCATTTCGATTACATGTTCCACTGGCAAATTATCCACCACGCCGCCATCCACGAGCAGACGGCCGTTGATTTCCACGGGTGAAAACAAACCGGGGATGGCTGCGCTGGCGCGTACACATGGTGCAACTGGACCTTTATCCAATACCACGCGTTCACCGCTCACAATATCACAGCTAATGGCGGCAAAAGGCACATTTAAGTCTTTGAACTCACAATCGCCGATGTTTTTCTTGATGAACTCTTCCATGGGTTGGGTATCAAACAAGGCCAGCGGTTTAATCAAAGAGAATTTCACCAAGGTTGGCCATGCCATTGAGAGGAATAGTTTTTCCAAATCGTCCAAAGGGATGCCAGCACAATACGCTGCGCCCACCAGGGCTCCTGCGCTGGTACCAGCCACGTAATCCGGTTTGATACCTTCACGTTCCAATACCTGCAGAACACCGATGTGGGCGGCTCCGTGGGTGGCGCCGCCGCTTAATGCCAACCCTAGTTTGGGACGTTTGCCCCTAATTCGATCGAATATATTCATCGTTCCTCATTAAAAAAATTAAATAATTGCCACTAATGGATGTTATATGCACTCATTTTACTTGAAGAATGATTTTATTCGATGCTTTTTAAAAGTGAAGGATATTTGTAATTAGCAGCTGCATATTTTCATCAGTGAGGCCCGATGGAATTTCTACCGCCTTTGCCTGCGGCCAGCGCTTGACGGCGGTTTCTACCAACACGGGGCGGATAACAACCACTGCTATTTTGTAATCCCCTTTGTCAATCGCATGCAGCCCATTTTGCCAACCCAGCCCGCGGTTGAATTCAAGCGGTCCAAGTTCATCCACTAGTAGAAGGTCGCAGCCTTCTGTTTCAGCCAGTACATGGTTTCCCCAGGCTAAAACGTCTTCGTCAAAAACCCAGCGTTCGGTTAGCAGCCCTTGAGTTTCGGAGGTTCGTGCTATTGCGAGTGTTTTACACTCGCCTGTTTTTAGATTCTCAATAGTGATTCCATTTTTTTGTTGGTCATTATAAACAGGCGGGCAGATCAATCCTGCCGCTTGTAAACTTTGGTTTTGAGCTTGTTGGATCAAATGGCTGCAGAATCGAGTTTTTCCAACCTGGCATAGACCAGTAACAATCCATATCTTTGACTCATTTGGCATCATTGCAGTTTTTCCAGTGAACGCACGACAGGCAATCCATCCACGTGGATGACATCAATATGGGTTCCATAAGTTTCACTCAACTTCTGGCTGGTAAAGGTGGCATCCAGTGTGCCGGAATGCATCACCTTACCCTGGCGCATCAGCACCAGGTTGTTTGCCACCAAAGAGGCGGCTTCAGGATCATGGGTGGTAAACAAAACCGTCACACCAGTCGAACGCAATTGGTTCAAAATCTGGAGGGTGATGTTGCGATTGCTCAGGTCAAGGTGAGAGGTTGGCTCATCCAGAAGCAAAACCTTGGGCTGTTGCGTTAAAGCGCGTGCGATCAAGACAAGCTGTAATTCTCCACCGCTCAGCTCGGGGATGGGGCGCCTTTCAAGGTGTTCTATGCCCACTTGAAGCAGGGCTTGCCGAGCAATTTCAACATCAGATTGGGCAGGCAGATCAAGCGGTCCGAGATAGGGCGCGCGGCCTAACAACACATATTCCAACACGCTGTATTCAAAAGGTACATACTCAGATTGGGGCACAAGGCCGATCCACTGGCTTAATTCTTTGCGGGAATAATGCGAAATGGATTTATCGTTCAAATGGATACTGCCGTTCAGCGGTTTTCGCAACCCGAGCAGCAAGTGGATCAGAGTGGTTTTACCCGCACCATTCGGCCCGAGGATGGCAGTAATGGTGCCGTGCTGAATCTCAAATGAGATCGCATTGAGCACGTTTTGTTGATCAGGCTCGTAACTAAACTCAAGATTAGTGATGGAGAGGATGGACTGACTCATCGCTGCAGCCTCACTCCCGGGCTGATCATCAAGACCAGGAAGATAACCGCGCCCAAAAGGGAAGTGATGATGCCTAGAGGGATCTCGCCTGCAGAAAGGGTTCGTGCAATGTCATCGCACAAAATGGCAAAGGCGCCTCCGATGGCGATACTTACTGGGATGAAATTGGCGGAATTTGCACCCACCAACCGCCTGGCAATATGTGGAATGATCAAGCCGATCCACCCAACAATGCCCGCCACGGATACCACCACCGCAGTGATGGTCACACTCACACCCAACAGCAGGGTGCGCTCACGTTTGACGGATACGCCCAGCGAAGCGGCGGTTTCATCCCCCAATGAGAGCAGGTTCAAACGCCAGCGCATTAAGTAAATGATTACCAGGCCGATGACCACAACCGGCAAAATGTAAAACAGGTCCCGCCAGGTGACCGACCATAATCCACCCAGCAGCCAGAAGGTAATCTCAGGCAGTTGTGATGTTGGATCTGCCAGATATTTCAAAACGCCCAAGCCAGCTGAGAAGAACGCCGAGACGGCGATCCCGGCCAGGATCAAACGCAGCACCCATCCACCAAAACGGATTCTGCGGGCGATGAAATATGAAAATAACAGACCCAACACAGCAAAAAAAGTAGCACTGGTTTCAACCAGCAGGGGGGATGATCCCAGGAAGATGATACTGAGTGCGGCGCCAAAACCGGCGCCCTGAGTTACGCCCAGGAAACCCGGTTCGATCAATGGATTACGAAAGAGCATCTGCATAACACCGCCGGCGGCTGAAAGCGCCATCCCCAGGCACATGGCACTGAGTAATCGTGGCAGCCGCAGACTGAACACCAATCTCTGCGCCAACTCGTCATTCAGCAATACGGAAAGCGGCATAAATAGTGGCTTTGGATACCTGCCCATCACCAGTGAGATTAAAAACACCAGCAAAGGGATCATAATGAGGACGATGGGTGAAAGCCAGATGTTTTTTTTCAAAGTCATCTCGAAGGTTGAGGATATAAAAGAAATCAAAATATAAAGATTTAGATATTATCTTAACCAGGCAGAGTGTTTTATTTAGTGACCTGGTCATTCAGGTAATAATTTGTATCTTGGTTAACCAATTAATGATGGATTGAATGTTATTAATCCTGAATTGGACGACAGATTTTTTAAAATGATTCTCTTCATTTACTTTGATTAATTCGGCCAAAGTATTGGATAACCAGGTGCTGCATTCATCGTGCTGCCTTTTACAAAGAGTCATTACTTTTTGGGGTTGGTATTTCAACAGAAAAAAGTAGCGCAACATGAATTCTTGCCTGAAGTCGCGTGGATGTTGGACAATGGAATCAAGCCATATTTCAAAGGCAGTTTTGCCTTCATTTGTAATCTGGTATTCCATGCGTGTGGGGTGGGCGTCGCCTGGCTGCATTGTGCCGTGGATGTAGCCCTTCTTATCAAGTTTATCAAGGTAGGCGTACAGGTTGGACATTTTTACGTTCCAGATCAACCCGATGCCGTCAGGATCGGTAATCAGTTTATGCAAATCATAACCATGCGTTGGTTTTTCATATAAGAAACCAAGCAGGGCGAACTCGGACGAAGTGAAGGGGTTAATATTTCCGCGCATAGTATTCAATAATTGAATATCACAAATTATACACGTATTTTACCCAAAGTGAAATCATTTGATCTTGATTATGTTAAAATAATCATATTCAAATTAGGAGGTATTAATGGCGACAAAACCAGCTCCAAGAAAACCATCGAATACATCAAGCAGACCGGCGCCAAGAACACCGGCAAATTCCATGTCTAAGAAACCGGCGGCCACTGCGGCTAAAAAAATCGATTTGAGTGCATTATTTGGTACAGTAGCCAAAACAATGGCTCAAAATCAATCCCAATTAAATTCAGCCGATACCTATAACCATGACCACGGCGATAACATGGTGCAGATTTTTGAAGTAATCACCCAGGCTATGAAAGAAAAACAAAGCGCTTCTCCTGCAGACCAGTTGGCATATGCCAGTCAATTACTACGGGCAAAAAGCCAGAGTGGATCGGCCCAGCTTTATGCAGAAGGCCTCTCTGATGCAGCTACACAATTCCAGGGTGCAAAATCCATTAATACAAATACGGCAATGACCTTGATCCAGACCCTTCTGGGCGCTCAGGGAAGTGTGCCCACTAGCGGCGGTGGATCTGGCGACATGCTTGGGAGTTTGTTGGGAGGATTGATGGGCTCTCAACAACCCACTGCCCAGACCCAAAGCGGTGGCAGCGGTGATCTTCTAGGCGGTTTGCTGGGTGGGTTGATGGGTGGCGGAGAGACTTCAACTTCCCAGGGACAAACTGTTGGTGATGGAAAAATTGACATTGGCGATTTGCTCAATGCCGGCATGGCGTTTGCCCAGTCCAAGCAATCTGGCGGCAGCAACCTGGATGCCATTCTCAACGCTGTGGTTTCCTCCAGTAAAATGGCAGATTCAGAGCACCGTTCACAATCTGGCGCACTGGTGGCGAACACCCTGATGCAGGTTGTCAGTCAGATGGCAAAAGCAAAGTAATCGTTTCGTAAATCCACCATTTTTAATCACATATTTGCCAACCTTGACAAGGCTTTAAGCCTTGTCAAGGTTGAACTTTAAAATAGGCCAAAAACTACCTCATCCATATTTTGTATAAATCTACATTGTTATGTCGTTTATAATAGGCCTATACAGGTGACGGATTGACAACCAGTGCTTTTCAATACTATTTAAAATCAATAATTACTTTATTGCGCGGAGTTAAAAATCCGGGCATTGTGTTTTCGTTATTCTTCAGACGCTCCACCAAATATGCCGCCAGGGTGAATATGAAAAGCGGTGAGACCTTCATGGTCTTCAGTCTGATGGATTTGTGGATTATCAAAGAGACCCTTTTAGACCGCCAATATGAGCAGGTCAGCCTGCCGGTGCAAGACGGTTGGATCATTTTGGATATCGGCGCGGCTCTTGGCGACTACGCAGTATGGGCTGCCAAACAAACACCGCATGGACGCCTGATCGCAGTTGAGCCGTACCCTCCCTCGGTTTCTTTGTTGAGATCAAACATCGAAAAAAATCATGTTTACAATGTTGAGCTCTTCGCCGGCGCTATCGCGGCTTCCAGTGGGTTGACCACGCTTCAAGTGGAGCAGGGCAGTATCGTCCAGAATAGCACTGCGGTAAACCAAAAATCCGGTCAGGGGGTGGAAGTTAAAACCGCCAGCCTGGATGATCTCTTTGCGCAATACGATATCTCAAAGTGTGACTATCTCAAAATGGACTGCGAGGGTGGGGAATATGAAATCCTTTTCTCGACTTCGGCGCAGTTGCTGGCTAAAATTGAGCGCATCTGCATGGAAGTGCATGACGGCATGACCAGTCACAATCGT
This sequence comes from Anaerolinea sp., assembly GCA_013824385.1. The sequence goes on along the minus strand of PNNU01000044.1, from coordinate 490 downwards.
GAAGACATGATCAAGTTCCTTGAAAAATCGGGCTACCACACGCGCCTTACCATTAACCCTGTGCACGCGGAATTGGCTTATCTATATGCAGAAAAAATTACCAACAAGAAAGAGCAAGCATGACCCTTCATCAACACAGTCCCGTTGAGGCGCGAGCCGCCAAAAAAGACCATCTCTGGCTGCAGATTAGCAGCCTGCCATACTTCCGCGGATTGCTGCGCGCCGTTGAAGCGCGTTTCTATGAAAACATCGACCTGCCGTCTCCCACGCTTGATCTTGGCTGCGGCGACGGACATTTCGCCAGCCTTGTTTTTGACCGTCCGCTCGAGGTTGGTCTCGATCCGTGGAGTGAGCCGCTTAAAGAAGCCGCCACACGCGGAAGCTACCAGAAATTGGTGAACACCCCCGGCGATCAAATCCCCTACGAAGATGGTTATTTCGCCAGCGCAGTCAGTAACTCCGTGCTTGAACACATCCCTGATCTAGACCC
>PNNU01000043.1 GCA_013824385.1 Anaerolinea sp. | reverse complement strand
ATTGAAGTGTAGTCATCGCAAGATACTGACTCAAAAATTGAAAGGAGTTATAGCCATGTTAGTGAAAGAACGTATGACCAGTCCGGTGTTGACCATCACTGCGGATGTATCCATTCAAGATGCCCTGGCGCGCATGCATCAAGACAAAGTTAGGCGCTACCCGGTAGTAGACAAACACGGAAAACTGATCGGTATTGTTACGGAAGGCGATCTGCTTAACGCCAAGCCATCAGAAGCTACCACCCTCAATGTTTGGGAAATCACCGCCCTGCTCAACAAGATCACCGTGGAACGCGTGATGTGTTCCAAAGTCATTACCACTACCGAAGATTGCCCAATAGAAGAAGCCGCCCGCATTATGGCCGATAACAATATCAGCAGCCTGCCCGTCCTGCGCGAAAAAAGCCTGGTAGGCATGATCACCGAGACGGATATCTTCCACATCATGCTCGAAATGATGGGTGGACGTATTCCAGGAGTTCGTCTGACTGCGGAAGTGGTCGACCAACCGGGAAAACTTTACGAGATCGCCGGCATCATCCATAAGCTTGGCGGTGATGTTTTAGGTCTGGCAGCCATTTTAGGCTCCCGCGCCGAGACCCGAATCTTTACCATCAAAGTCGTCGGCATTGGCCTTGAAGCACTTAAGAAAGCCGTTGCCCCTGCCGTAGAAAGCATCATCGACATCCGCGAGACGAAGATCGGGTAATTTTATTTATTGATCCAACTGAGCGGCGGTCACGGTTGCCGCTCTTTTTTTTTATCTTATTGACGAGCCTCCTGCTTGAAGGTAAACTCAAAGTCCAGGCTGGTCAGATGGTCGCGGAGCCTTCGGGCTTCGAGGAAAGTCCGCTCTCCACAGAGCAAACCGCCGGGTAACCCCCGGGGCGGGGAAACCTGCCGGATCGGGCCACAGAGACAAACCGCCCGTAATTGGGTAAGGGTGAAAAGGTGGTGTAAGAGACCACCGGCGTCTGCAGTAATGCAGCGGCCAGGTAACCCCCGGTTGGAGCAAGGCCAAGCAGAGACCAATTTCACCTTCGGGTGGAGGGAAGCGGCTCGTTTTCTTATGAGTCTCGGGTAGGCTGCATGAGTCGGACGGTAACGTCCGACCTAGAGAGATGACCGTCATATTTGGAGTCGTGCTTCGGCATACCCTCCGAGTAACAGAAAGCGGCTTATCGATCAGCCTGGATTAAACAACTAACTTATACTTACTTAGAATTATTAATATCCTAAAAACTTTGTAAAAGAGAGTACCCCCTTTGGGGGTATAGACCGGCCTGGATTACTAATTATTTTAGAAAGTTATCGCTGCATCCGTGGATGCACCAATAATAATTTCAGCGATCATTCAACCCAATGAGCAAATTACACGCCTTCTTTACCGCCAGCATGACTACACGCTACACCGTTGACCTGCCAGATGGATCTCACCTGACCCTTTCTATTGGTGTACCTGACCCTGAACTCGACAACTTATTGTCGCAATTCAAGGCATGCAGCTATGCCTATTTGACTGCGTATAACCCGCAATCCACCACACTCAGCACGGATGAAAATATGAAGCGCCACCAACAATTATGCAGTGAGTTGGATCAGCGCGGCTTTAACTATTTGACCGGCAAAGCCATCCCTGACACGGGTGAATGGGAACCCGAAACTTGCGTTTTCGTATTCGATATGCTACGTTCCACTGTGTTGGAGCTGTGCCAGGCATATGCACAGGATGGCGCCGTGGTTGGCGAATTGGGGTCCGCACCAAAACTGATGTTCACCCACCCCAAACTGCGGGAAGATTTCAAAAAACTTCTGCAAAGCTGCGTGCTGGATTAAAAGTCTCTCTTTTCTTTTGATCATCCTCGATCAACCGGAATTATCCATTTTTTGTTTTTTTGAAAAAAATGTGGGAACGAATGGTTCGAATCGAAATCAGCTTTTAGAATTATTAACGTGACCACGCAAATCTTATTTGTTCTTTATTCAATTGACCGCGATATCAAAAACAATTCGAAACAATTCAACTCCTATCACTTCAACACCACTCGCTCGCACTCGTAAAAATCCACTAAAACAATTCCAATATTTTCAATTAGTAAAGTACAAGAACTTTTGTTCTACACATTAAGTATAAACCATATGTCAAGGTTTTTGTATTCTTAAAATTAAGACACCGCAGATTAATTCTTGTCTTGAATTTGTATCCTCCCACATTATTGATTCATTCACTCAAAATTGAGTATTGCGATTGCTTGACAACGCAATATAATAAATTAAGATTCTTATCTTTTTGAGCGGCATCTATTGTTTCACTAAAAGGGTATTGATTCAAATTTTTTACCGGTTAATTATTGGGGAATCCTCATAAAACCGGAAAGCGACCAAACCGTTCTCTTTCAGGTGGGCAGCAATCTCCGCGAATTCATCAATGCACAATTGAGGGTCCCTGTCTTGACGAGCTATTTCAATAAGCTCGATGACCTTTGTTTGGAGGCAGACATGGAACGATTGAATTCAAAATATATTACAGCCCATCCCATAAGACGTCCGCTGCGGATTTTTGCATCCGATCCCATGCAGGCACGCAACCCTGGCAACCGCATCACCATTGAGATACAAAACGAGGAAGTAGAAAGTGGACCAAAGGGTTCGCGGATTGAAGTAATTGATTATGACGGCGCTCGAGGTTGTTTTTATCCGCCTGTTGATCTGAATGATAAAGACATATTAATGTTGAACGGTCTGGAACCGGCTGAATCAGATCCGCGTTTTCATCAACAAATGGTCTATGCAATTGCCATGCGCACTCTGGAGAACTTTGAGTATGCTTTAGGCCGGCCGATTGAGTTTTACAAAAGCAAAACCAAGCCCCGCTTACGTTTATTCCCGCACGCCTTTTATGGCGCAAATGCCTATTTTGACCCTGGTTTAAATGCGATTCTGTTTGGTTACTTTTGTGCTGACCCCATAGACCCGGGCCCAAACCTCCCCGGTCAAATTGTCTATACCTGCCTGTCGCATGACATTATCGTGCATGAATTCACACATGCAGTGGTAAATCGTCTGCGTAAGAACTTCATTGAACCAACCAATCCGGATGTACTGGCCTTCCACGAAGGTTTTGCCGATATAGTAGCCCTCCTCCAACATTTCACATTTCAAGACATTCTTACGCAAGAAATCCAAAAAACCCACGCTAAAATCAACACAGGTAAAAGTCTTATTGAGTTGGCCCAGCAGTTTGGATATGCCACTGGAGCCAACCAGGCGCTTCGTTCAGCTATAAATACCGGCAGTGACGCCATGCCAAAACGCCTCAGCCCGGTCATTCTTGAGGTGCATGAACGCGGATCTATTTTGGTGGCGGCGGTTTTTGAGGCATTCTTTAATATATACCAAAGGCGCATCCAGGACCTGATCCGCATTGCGACGAGCGGAACCGGTATTTTACCTTCGGGAGACATGCACCCCGATTTGGTCAACCGAGTGGCGAAAGAGGCCAGCCAAACGGCAAAATCAATCCTCAATATGTGTATCCGCGCTTTTGATTACATGCCTCCAGTGGATATTACTTTCGGAGACTACTTACGAGCGCTGGTCACAACTGATTACGAGCTTTACCCAGCCGATGAAAACGGCCTGCGCGGTGCAATGATTGAGGCATTCCGTGCGAGAGGAATTTATCCGGAAAAAGTGGTTTCTCTGGCGGAGGAATCGCTGATCTGGGAAGAACCTATAGAATTACCGTGGTTGGATCCTGAAAAAATTAAATGGACTAACGAGTTTTATACAGTTGCGAGAAACTTTCGTCCAAACATAATTAATGAAGATGTCAGTCAAAAAAAGGCTCCAACTTCATCAGCAAATTACAAGCTGGATAACGAAGATGATCCTGATTCTTACTTGGCAAAAAGTTTACATAAATATGCCATGGAAAACGCCCGAAATTTAGATCTTGATCCAGAACATCCCATCCAGGTAAGCGGATTTCATACATCCTTCAGGGTTACCCCGACCGGCCAATTACAGACCGAATTGGTTGTTCAATTTACTCAAAAAGATGATACAGAGACAGAAAAGATGGGTGGGATTCCCCTGCGTGGTGGAACAACCATCGTAGTTGGAACAGACGGGCGGATTCGATACCTTATTTCAAAACCCCTCCCCTCCGCGTCGCTTAGAGAAGACGCACGCAAAAGAGGCGAACAACGTCTCGATCGGCAGCGTGCTTATTTGGCCGCCACTGATCTTAAAGATCCACAAATGGCCTATGGTGATCAAAACTATCTCAGTCAGCGGTCAAAAATGCGCATGCGTATTTCAGCGCTGCATCAAGGAGTAAACTCATGAGCCTCCAACCGACACCCTCCAAATTGAATATCTCCAAGAAAAAATCCAACAAGGCCGGCGAACCTCTCACTGTTCGCATGTACGATGTCGGTTTCGGAGATTGTTTTTTGCTATTGATTCCCAAACCAGATGGAAAAAAATATAAAGTGTTGTTTGACTGTGGATCAATCAAATTGGGCGAAAACAGCAAATCGATGAAAGAAATGGTCAAACTGGTTATAAAAGAGGTCAAAGATACTTCTGACGGATCTCCACGCATTGATGTTTTGGTCGCCACACACCGCCACAAGGATCATATTTCGGGGTTTGATGATCCAGCCTGGGCTGAGGTTGAAGTTGGAGAAGTGTGGATGCCGTGGACAGAAAAGCCGAATGATCCCAAAGCGCGGAAAATCCGTGAACTGCATGCAAGACTGGCCGAAAACCTGGTGAATCGCTTGAAAGTAGCAATTAGTGATGATTCCACAAATATGGCAGCCAAATCGAGTTTCGAAATGGCCATGAACGCAATGTCAAATGAAGGTGCGATGAATACGCTCTACAATGGTTTTGCCAATGACCCCCAAATGCGTTATTTGCCAGAAGAGAATGCATCTGCCACATGGTTTACCACACCAACACTCCCTGGGGTGACCATCAACGTTCTCGGCCCATCGCATGATCCAGATGTGATCACTGAAATGGATCCACCAGCAGGTCAGAGTTACCTGAAGATGGTCAATTCGGAGCTCAATGAGACAATGATGCATCCGTTACCCTTTCGCAAAGATTGGGCTATCACACCGGATGAATATCAAATCAAATATCCTTTTTTATTCAACGATCTCAGCAATGATGATCGAAAATATTTAGAGTTAGCCAGTTTTGGTATGGATGAGGGTATGGCGTCAGTGTTGGATAGAGCGCTCAATGGTACAAGCCTGGTATTGGTATTCCAAATCGGCAAAGCCGTTCTGTTATTCCCCGGAGATGCACAATGGGGCTCTTGGCATCTGGCGCTGGATAACCCCGATTTGCGCAAACTGTTAAAAACGGTGACTTTTTATAAAGTCGGCCACCACGGCAGCCATAATGCGACCCCCGTTGAATTTGTGCAAGATATCATGGGCAAAAATGTATTAGCCATGATATCGGTAAATCCAACCAGCAATTGGCCGATGGTGCCGAAAGAAGACCTGATCACTGAACTTCAAAAGAAAGAGGGGTGCAAAATTGCTAGAAGTGATAAACCAGAAGAAGCGGTACATGCCGGGTTCACCTTGATCGGTGAAGGAGTGATTGAAGCACAGGTACCAATTTAAATCAAAAAATACACATTTTACTGGTGTATTTTCGCTGCCGCTATTAGCCTATTAAACAGTACGGCTCCTTGAGCGTCTAACTTTCACTTCGTTCAAAATGCTTTATGTTTGCTACTTTGCACCTGTCCCTAAAGAGACTCTTGATGCCAGCTAACCCTTGATGGTGTCTTGATGGTGTCTTGATGCTTAATCTCACTTAGGTTGCCCTATGCTGTTTTAGACTTGCCCAGATTCTATCAACAACTTTTAGTGGGACTAACTATCACGGGTTACCTGGAGCAATGATCTCGTTGGCACTCTTCTTAAAAATATCTTTGAAATTTATTGTCGGTTAATCTAATAATTGGTTTCTCTGGAGCATCCTCTTTTTCTAGTTCCTTTCTCACAGCTGTCAGCCTCTGCGCCATTTTGGTAAAAGCCGCGCTGGTCGAAGTCCGCGGGGCGATGGTCATGTAAGGTGTACCCTGGTTAATGGCACGCACCATGTTGACGCTGTCGAGCGGAATCTCGGCAAAGACCTCTTTTTTTAACCCTTCAGCTATTTTGGCTGAGGTGAGTGAGCTTTTTGGGAAGATCTCGTTTACTACAGGCAGCACCTTGCGGCGTTCAATGCCCATCTCTTCAAAAAGGCGAAGAACCTGATAGGCAGCATTCACAGAAGCCAGCTCAGGCGCCAGAGGCACGATTATGGCGTCGCTGCGCTCAAGCACGGATATGATCGGATCGGTAAAATGGTTACCGGCATCCACCACTATAAAAGGTGCAATCAACTGCAGGGGCGGCCAAACCAGATCCACGGTGGCGCGCGTTACCAGATCGCCTTCTTCAAAGAACTGCGGAGATGGCAGCAGGCTGATGCCAGAAGCATGATCCAGAATCATGGAACTTAACAAACCCTCTTCGATGCTGCCTTCAGGCCAATCAGCCAGCGAAGCCAGAGTATTTTTGGGTTTGAGGTTGAGCATCAAGGCACACTGCCCACCAGAAAGAGCCATATCCCATAGACAGGTTTTAATTTCAAGTGTCTGGGCAATGGCAATGGCCAGGTTGACCGCAATTGAAGTAGTACCCACTCCGCCGCGCAGGCTGAAGACAGAAAAAACTTTTGAGGAAGACTGAGAAATGGATTGGTTTTTATCCTGGTTGCGTGATAAAAGAGCCTTAACCCTCAACTCAAGTTCATCCGGGCTGACTGTCTTGCTGATAAAGTCATCTGCACCAGCTTCGAGCCCTGCCACTTTGTCTTTAAGATCCGTCTGGCTGGTGAGCATAATCACAGGAACCTTTGACGTTTGCGGGTTGGCCCGAATCATTTTGATAAATGTATAGCCATCCATGCCAGGCATCATTACGTCCGAGATGATCAGGTCCGGTGTCTTGTGGCTTGAGGCCAACCAATCCAGCGCGTTTTGCGGACGGTTGTGTGCGGTTACTTCAAATCCAAGACGCAGTAGAATGGCTTTTAATTTATAGAGCGTAATTTCGCTGTCTTCAACAATTAATATTTGGATTTTTTCTTTCATGCCAGCCTCCAAAACAATTCAATCCGCAAAGTTATTCTTTTTCCAAAAACTCATCCAGAGCCATGCGTAGCTCAAAGAATTCCTGCTTGATGCCAGGGATAAAGGTTACAAAAGGCTCAATTCCCGATTGTTTAACCAAGACTTCAAGACGAGAACAAAACTGCTCCATGCGGCGGCCGCCTACCTGGCTGCTGCTGCCTTTCAAGGTATGCAATGCTCTTAATAATTCATCCTTGTTCTTTTTATCAGAAGTAGTCTCAATTTGCTCGATTAGTCCGGGTGTACCACTCTTAAAAAGATCCACCAGGTGAAGAGCTGATTCTTTTCCCTCATCCCCCATCAAAGACATAAAATCATGCATAACGCTTTCATCGAGGATTGGAAAATCATTCAAAGAGGCAGCTTTATTTTGGTCACGCTGGCTGCCTTCCGCGTCTTCAGTTTGAACAGAAATATTGGCAAGAATATTGACCAAGGCATCGATTTGCACTGGTTTTGTCAGCACATCGTTCATCCCCGCAGCAAAATACTCCTCGCGTCCCTCAGTGGATGATTCGGCTGTCAGCGCAATTATCTTCGGCTGTTTTTCAGGGGCATAATGCGCGCGAATTAATTTGGTCGCTGTTACGCCGTCCATGTCAGGCATCTGGATGTCCATCAGGATAATGTCAAAATCCTGCCGATCCATCTTATTCAACACCTGAATGCCCGTTTTTGCCAGCACTGCATCGTAGCCAACCCGCGCCAATATGCGCAACATCAGATGTTGGTTTACCTCGTTGTCTTCTGCCAACAAAATACGTAAATCAGAATTCGCCATTTGTATTTCCCTGTGATTGTCTCATTCCGATGAATTGATCTTGATTAATTATATCGAGTCTATCTCATTATGCAAATTAAATAATGGGATTAGGAGTCTCCATTAAGCTCCAAACAACTTTAAGATGGATACTCCGCCGAAAGCAAAGAGAAGCATCTTGCCGGTCTTGCCGATCCAGCTCATTAATAAATATCGCCACAGTGGCAAACGAAGGGCACCCGCCACCATTCCTGCTATATCGAAGAGCGGATTCGGTACAAAAGCCATCACAACAATAGTGATGTCGCCGTATCTCTTCATCCAGCCGGATACACGCTCATACCACTTCTTGTTCTCGATCACGGCTTGCCCGCTGAAACCGGCAAGGTAACCGGTTAATTCTCCTATTGCAGCGCCTGACCCAGCTGCCAGCGCCACCCACCAGGGATTGAACACTGCCCCCATGGCTGACGTAAAAAGCACGCCCGGAACGGGCAGGATCAAAGTAGCATTGGAGAACAAAGAGATAAAAAATATGCCGGGATAGCCCAAAGCGCCGAATTTTTGCAATTCGTTTCGATATATAAAAAACAACGCCGAGAGGGCTATGACAGCCACGAGCACCAAGCCTCTGAAAACGTTGAGCTTCCAGCCTGTCAGCTTCATTCTTCCTTGTGTTCTTCCTTAAGCAGGGATTCGATACGCGCGATAACCATGTCCATGGCGACCACATTCAACCCTCCTTCGGGGATGATCACATCCGCATAGCGTTTGGATGGTTCAACAAATTCCAGATGCATCGGTCTGACTGTGCTCATATACTGCTTAACCACATTTTCGGTTGTACGTCCGCGTTCAGTGATGTCACGGTCGAGCCGTCGAATGAAACGAATATCTGAATCAGTATCCACGAATATTTTGACGTCAAACAATTCACGCAAACAGGGATCCGCAAAAATGAGAATTCCTTCCACCAAAATCACGCGTTTGGGTTCCACATGGAGGGTTTCGCCCGTGCGGCTGTGAGTGGTGAAATCATAAACTGGAACTTCAACAGAATGCCAATCTTTCAACTGCAAGATGTGCTCTCTCAGCATTTCAGATTCCAGTGAATTGGGGTGGTCAAAATTGACCATGGCACGCTGCGCTACAGGTAAACCGGTTAATTCCCGATAATAGGAATCATGCTGCAGGAAGGCTATGCGCTGCTTGCCTACCCGCTTCAAAACCATATTGGCAACAGTAGTCTTGCCGGAGCCTGATCCGCCGGCTACACCAATCACAAGAGGGGTTGATTTATTGGGCATGCAGTAATTATAGTTGAAAGTCATGAAAACAAAACAGGATTGACAAAAGTTCTTTTTTTGTTATAATTAGTTAGTAAAGCCTAACTAATTATGAAAATAAACCTTGAACCTCTCGAAAAAGTGATAGACACTGCCAGCAGCATCATGGCAGAAATGGAAGAACGCGCCTTTGAGGATGAGCGTTTTGCTGAATTGTCGATGCGTCAGATGCTCTATTTGAACACCATCATCCGCATGGGCCACCCCACCTTCAGCGACCTCGCCAGGGAATTAAACGTATCAAAACCCTCGGTGACTGCCAATGTGGGTACATTGATCAGAAAAGGCTATGTGGCAAAAGTCCAGGATCATGAAGATCTGCGCTCCTTTCATATTGTGACCACTCAAAAAGCGCTCGATTTTGATGAACTGCATCAAAATATACACAAAAACATGGCTCGCCTCTTGTCCGCCAGCCTTAACGCAAATGAAGTCGAACAACTCGCCGCTCTGTTGGCGAAAGCATTTGATGGCAAAAAATAGTTTTTTTAAACATATAGTTAGTTTTGCCTAACTAATAAAGGAGAAGTATCAACAATGGAAATCAATTTGACAAATCCGCAAACCATCAGATCACTTTTCTTCATCATCCCTGTGATACTGCTCATCCACGAGTTGGAAGAATGGAATATTTATGATTTTCATAAAAATAGTTATTCCTCTGGTGTGAATGAAGAATCCAAACTTGGTGGAAGGCTATGGCTGATTTTTCTGAGTCTTTTTGGCTTTTGCTGGACTTTGATTTGTTACTTCATTCCAAACATCGTTATCGGAACAATACTGATGATGTTATTGGTAGATTTCACATTACTCAATTCAATACAGCATATCGGGTTATCAATAAAAACCAAAAAATATAATCCAGGGTTACTCTTTGGCGGTTTGTTTGCATTACTTGCTGTGATTTTCATTGTTTGGATAATAGTCTTAAATAATATACTTCCGGTTTGGCTTCTGGTAATCATTCTCAGTTTGGTCATACCCGGTGTCATTGAATCCGCGATCAGCAGCAAGAATAACAAATTGCCAAAAATGGTTGAGTGGATATTACGGTTTTCACATAAGTTGGACAAATTATTTTCTGATTAGTCTTTTGCTCAAAGAACAATTGTCAAGGAGAATCATTATGGCACAACTTAAATCCAATTTTACCTGTCCCTGGTGGCTGCTGTTCACCTTTGACAACCCCATGCGGAAATTAATGCACAACCCCAACAAAATTCTGAAACCATACGTCCGCGCCGGTAACACGGTGCTGGATATAGGCTGCGGAATGGGATATTTTTCATTGGAACTCGCCAGGCTGGCAGGACCAAACGGAAAGGTCATCGCCGCGGACTTGCAGCCGCAGATGCTCGCCGGGCTTAAAAAGCGGGCAAAAAATGCCGGAGTGCAATCCATCATTCAGCCCCATTTATGTACACCCTCAAGAATAGGTGTGGCCGAACCCGTAGATATGATTTTCGCATTCTGGATGGTGCATGAAGTCTGCAACCGCAAAGCCTTTTTACAGGAACTCCATTCCATGCTCAAACCAGACGGCATACTGTTGATCGTGGAACCAATCATCCATGTCACACGCAGGAATTTTGAGACCACCCTGGACATGGGCTGCGAGTTGGGATTTATTGAAGTTTCGCATCCGCAAGTCGCCATCAGCCGTTCGGTCGTCTTTCTAAAATAATACACACAAAGGAAAAATATGAAATCCAATAACTCAATTCCATTATCCAAACGTTTCTTCCCGGGCATTCTGCCTCTGGTTGGGCAAAAACAATACGAACGAATTCTCAATCGTTATAATGACCTCTATGCCAGACATGACATGCCTGAGAATGAAGTATTGAAACATCACCTGGTGCAAGGTATTCTGCCGGGTCTCGCCTATTACCAGATTCTCAGGGAGGACGGCAAATCGCAGGAATCTGCATTGGAAAAGATCGATAAAACCTTTGAAGTCATCTTTGCAGGCAGCATCAGAACATTTCAGAAAATCGGAAAAATCCCCTTTTTTTATCCCATTCTACGTGGATACATTAAAACGGCCATGAAAGAATATCCCGCGGACGGTTGGGAGATGGATTGGCAGCAAGTGGATGGCGATGCCATCCGTTTCAAGATGAATACCTGCTTCTACTTCAACACCCTTTCGGCCTATGGTGCTCCTGAATTAACCGCCAGCTACTGCCGAGTGGATGACTTGATCTATGGCAATATGTCTTCGCAGGTGCTCTGGCAGCGGACGCAAACCATTGCCCGCGGAGCGGAGTTTTGCGACTTCTGTTTTGCCAACGCCCGCAAGGCGGCTCAATGAAGATTCTGGTTTATGGCGCCGGAGTGCTGGGCAGTTTATACGCTGCCCGATTTTATCTGTCCGGATATGATGTCACGCTGCTGGCGCGCGGCAAGCGTTACGATGAGGTAATGGCACAAGGGATCATTTTGGAAGGCGCACTAACCGGTGAGCGAACAGTCAGCCGTGTGCCTGTGATAAAGATGTTGGATCCGGATGACACTTATGATCTAATCATCGTGCTAGTGCGCGGTGACCAGGTGGCAGAGCTTCTGCCCGTGCTGGCCGCCAATCGGAATTCTAAAACCATCTTGTTCATGGTTAATAATCCCAACGGCTATGCGGAATGGATCAACGCAGTGGGTAAGGATCGATTACTGCTCGGTTTTGCCGGTGCGGGCGGCACCCGCCAAGACGGCGTGGTGAGCTACCATGTGGTTTCTCCGCTTTTGCAGCCCACAACCCTGGCTGAACCGGATGGCAGTAAAACGGAACGGATTACCGCGATTGCCAAGCTCTTTAGAAATGCGGGTTTTGCCACCACCATTTGCAGCAACATGGAGGCTTGGCAGAAGACGCACGTCGGCTGGGTTTCGCCGGTGGCCAACGCCCTCCTCGCCGCGGGAGGGGATGGCAAGGCGCTTTCTCAGCGCCCTGACCTGTTGAAATTATTGGTGGAAGCCATCCACGAAAGTTTTGAAGTGCTACTTCAACTGGATGTGCCGATCACACCCACGAAGTTGAAGATCATCACGTGCATGCCCAAAGGGTTGACCCGTTATATCTTCAAAGTGAGGAGCAGAACGCAGCACTTTGACACCATCGCCACCCGACACACCCTGGCGGCTTATGCTGAAATGAAGCTGCTCTCAGATGATTTTCAAGCCTTTGCCAGAACAGCGAGCATCCCCACCCCGGCGCTGGATCAACTGCACCAGTACATGTTGGAGTGGCAGGGTAAGTAAATAGTAGGCAATAAATTAAAGAACAACCCCCAGATACCGGGGACAAATTCCCTGTATTATTATCTAGTGCAGACCCCCGCGGTTTTGATTGGACTGAGGAAGTCTCGATAATCAAACCGCGGGGGTCTAGGTTTTAATAAGAACACTGGGAATCTCGTTTTTTATGATTCCCGGTGTCTGGGGGTATATTTTGAACTTGCCCCGATTGAAGAAATACATCTTGGTTCATAATGATAAAATAATTTATCAAAAGTTCATCGAGGTAAACATGATATTTGATATGCTATCCAATTCCTACCTTTATACCGATATCTCCGCGAGGATGGATAGAGCTTTTGACTATCTAAATTTAACCGACCTAACGTCGCTGCCTGTCGGCCGCATTGACTTGGATGGAAATCATCTCTATGTGTTGGTGCAGGAATACACCACCAAACCGTTGGAAGAAGGCAAGTGGGAAGCTCACCGCCGTTATCTCGATGTGCAATACATGCTCAGCGGATGTGAGCGCATCGATTTTGCTTTAACAAGCACAATGAAACTGGGGGAATATAGCGTGGAAAAAGATTATCAAGCCATGACTGGCAGCGGCAGCACTTTGAACCTGGTGGAAGGATCGTTCGCGGTCTTCTTTCCGCAAGACGCACACATGCCGGGGTTGGCAGTTGGAAGTCCATCACAGGTGAAGAAGGTTGTGGTGAAGTGCGAATTGTAAATATCAGATGGATTTTTGTCTGGGATAGCTGCTATTAAATAAAAA
>PNNU01000042.1 GCA_013824385.1 Anaerolinea sp. | reverse complement strand
GCAAAGGGTTCATCCTGTTTTTGATTGGTATGGCCGTCTCGATGTGGATCAAGAGCTACCGTCCGAAACGCGAGAATGAACGAGTGCGCTTATCAGAAATGAATCACAAGAACCGCCTGATTACCTTCGGCATCGGATTACTGTTGGGTATCAGCAGCGGACTTTTCGGTGCAGGTGGTGGGTTAATGTTCCTGCTGGTACTCATCGTCATTCTCAAGTACCCTACCCGGCTGGCGATTGGTACCTCGTCATTGATCATGGCCATGACCGCAGCTTCGGGTACGATCGGTTACGCCATCCAGGGCAACGTGGATTTTAGGACAGGCATCATCATCGCCCTGGCTGCCGTGGTCAGCGGCTTGGCCGGCGCACGCATTGTCAACAAGGTGGATGAAAAGATCCTTAACCGCATCGTCGGTACTGTTTTTGGTGTGATTGGAATAGCGATGTATTTTCTGAAGTAAGAGTGGTTATTAGGGATTTGCAATTCGTAATTAGTAATGAGTAATCAGGTCAGAGGTTTTCCTTATTACTGATTACTCATTACTGCTTTTTACTTTACCTTACTTCATCAACCTTCAAACTTACCCATGATAAAAGTGTTTAAGCAGGGCGCTGAAATTGAACAAACTTGCGCGTACAGCTCATTCCGTTGCGCTGATAGAAAGCGCCAGCCTTTTCATTCGCCGCGGCAACCCCCAGTGATACGGTGGGGATGCTCTTCTGCCCGGCAAGGGCAAACACTTGTTTCAAGAGTAATGAGCCAATCCCTTTGCCCTGCAGGTCTTTGGAAACGGCAAGTTCCTTAAGCCAGATGCGTGACTCTTCGTCGTAACAGATGGCTGCACCGACAAGTTTCTGGTCTCTGCGAAGCATGATGAAGAGTTCGGGGTCAAAACGTCCGTTGCGGAAGATATCTTTGCTCCAGTCTTCAAAAGGCAAAATATGCGCACCCTGCCAGTCAAAGGTACTGATGATCAGTTCATAGAGTTCTTTTTCGTCACCCTGAGTAAATTTCGAAAGTGTATATTCCGATGGGAAAGCAGGGCTTGCAAATGGTTCAGTAAAATTTATTTGCATGCGGTAATGATATTTTTCGACAGCAAAACCGTGCGCCTGGATGACAGCGCACATCGCTTCGTTATATCCATTGGCAAAAGTGGTAAGGGTGCAGTTTGCAGCGCTCTTACCCTCCTTGATCAGGGTTTGAAAGCGTTCAACCCCAAGTTCGTAGAGTGTCTCTGTGAGAGCCTTTGGAGTAATGAGAGGAAGGGCGTAAACATCCAGGAAACGCTTGTGATCATATTCTTCAGAGAGTATGGCATAACCGGTGAGCCGTCCTTCGTCGTCTTGAGAGATCCAGGCATCGTTGGCAAGGTCAGCTTCAGACCATTGGTCCGTGAGGTCGTCTTTATCTGAATCCTCTTCACCATATTCGGCAATATCAAATGCAATGAGAAATTCGAACACCCGGTCGAGATCTTCCGGGGTGGGGTGCTGCAAGTTAAAAGGTAAAGAATCCGCTTTCATGTGAAATCCTTTCGGGTAATGTTGTAATTATAGATTGGGTGTAAATATTTTGGAAAGGATTAGAGAACCATCGGAGGATCCTTTAAGATGCGGAATGGGGTAATTATAAAGGAAGTTTGGATTTCTCGGGGACAATGCCTTTCTTGCAAAACCGCTTTGGAAATAGCACTCTTCGGGAAACGTAGGGCTGTTTGGCTATACGCCTCTACGTTTGTTTATTCTTCCTCTGGGACGATCTCCCAGCGCAGAAAGCGGCGGATGACGATGTTCTCGCCAATCTGAGTGATGACCTGCTGCTGTAGTTGGGCGATGGTAAGGCTCTCGTCGCGGATGTAGGGCTGGCGAAGCAGAACGTTCTGGTTCTTAAATTTCTCGAGTGTGCCCTCAACGATCTTGTCGATGATAACCTGGGGTTTACCGGCGTCCCTCGCCGTGGAGGCGGTTTCAGCGGCCAGACCGCTGAGCACCCCGCAGGTGAGATCCGCGTCGGAGACGAAGCGCAAGTCGGCGGCGGTAACCTGCAGTGCGATCTCGTGGGCGAATTTGAGGAAAATCTCAGAGGCTGCACCCTCTTCGGTCTCGGTATGGATTTCGACCATGACGCCGATACGTCCGTTGGCATGGGAGTAGAGTTCGATGTGGCCGTAGGTGGGTTCGGTTGTGGGTTGCATATTATTCCTTGTTAAGTTCAAAATTCATCTCACGCAGCGGCGCAACCCCACTCGCTTCGCTCGGGGGCGCAAAAACCGCGAGAACGCAGAGAAAACCATTTTCTATTATTATTCTTGTTCTCTGATCGCTTGCGCGGTGTCGCGGGTCCATTGGAGCTCGGTCTGGCAGGCTTGGATGAAGTTGTCATGGATGCGGCGCCAGAGGAAGGTTTCACGTGGGGTGCGGTGCGGATCGTTTTCCGTGCGGAGTGCCTGGCCACGGTAGAGATTAAGACGGTTGGTGACCTCCGCCTCGTAGAGGGTCAACAGGGCCAGCACGACATCGTCCGACAGACTCCCGGCCCAGGCGAGCTGGATGAGGAAATCCTTGTGCATCTCGGGAGCTTCAGGTGCTTGCAGGAGCGCCTGCTGGAGTTCCGCACGGCCTGCATCCGTGACAGAGTAGATTTTCTTGGCGGGCAGGCTGGCCTGCTCCTGTACTTCAAAGGTGACCTGCCCAGCCTGCTGAAGCTCGAGCAGGATCTTGTAGATCTGGTTGTTGTTGCCCGACCAATAGAAGAGATCCGAGTCGGAGATGATGCGCTTGAGGTCGTAGCCTGAACAGGGGTGCCAGTTGAGCAGGCCGAGGATGGTAGCGTGAAGATCCATTTGAGCGCCTTTAGTTATGTTATGACGTACATATGTTATTAATAACATATTAAAGAGAAGGCGTCAAGAAAAAGGAGCTTTTCTCGCAAAGAACGCAAAGTAAGAGCACGCCAAGCTCGCAAAGAAGATCATAATTCTAATCAAACCAAGCCCACAAAAAGGACATGACACGTGATAGCCTTGGTAGGGGCACAGCGCGCTGTGCCCAAAATGACGTCATGATGCAGACAAATAGACACTGCGTGATTTGGCGTTATCGAGGGCGCATTGCATGCGCCCTTACCAGACCATTGATACGTTTTTTTGGACACGGCACACGATGTCCATTGTAAGAGACACGGTCGCGTTCTTTGCACACCCTTGGGTGCGTGCTGTGTCTCTACCAGACCCGTGATGCGGATATGTGGACTGGATTACCGATTAATCTAGAGGGCTAACCATGGTGGAGGTTCCCCCTGCTGGGGACCTTATGCTACACCCCGGAAAAGCACCGGGGTTGGCAAAACTAGCACTTGGAGCCAGGCGTTTTTATTAACTTGAAAAAATCATAAGTGGGTAAATTTTTGAAAAAGCGGATACCTTTACACTTCTTGGTAAGATTATTAATGACAAATAATTTATTACTTGAAGTAATGGATTGAAGAGTCTTGTATAATTAATCTAAGCATTATTCACAAAAAGGTATTTTATGAATAATTTAATTGGTCAATCACTCGGTCGTTACCACATCACCGAAAAACTCGGTGAAGGCGGCATGGCTACGGTTTATAAGGCTTTTGATACCCGCCTTGAACGGGATGTGGCGGTCAAGATCATCCGCAAAGAAGCTTTCAGCCAGGAATTGATTGGACAAATGCTCAAGCGTTTTGAACGCGAAGCAAAAACACTGGCAAAGCTCACTCATCCAAATATCGTACCCATCATTGATTATGGTGAATATGAAAGCAGCCTTTACTTGGTGATGCCCTACCTGGCTGGCGGTACTTTGAAACAACTGATGGGTAAACCCATGGCCTGGCAGAGTGCGATAAGGCTGTTGCTGCCAATTTCCAAAGCGCTCGCCTATGCACATGAACAGGATGTGATTCACCGAGATGTAAAACCCGCCAACATTCTCATGACCACCAGTGGCGAACCAATGCTCACCGATTTCGGTATCGCCAAAATGCTCGACCTGGAAGATGGTCAAACTCTCACTGGCACAGGTGTCGGCATAGGCACACCTGAATATATGGCGCCCGAGCAGGGAATGGGCAAAAAGATAGACGGCAGAGCAGATATCTATTCACTCGGGATCATCTTTTTCGAACTGCTCACCGGCAAGAAACCATTCACAGCAGACACTCCCATGGCCGTGGTTTTTAAGCATATGACCGATCCACTACCTCAACCTGGTGCGATCATAGACGGATTACCAGACTCCATTGAAAAAGTGATCTATAAAGCGCTGGCAAAAGATCCTTCAGACCGTTACCTAAATATGGGCGAGTTAGCTGCGGCATTTAAGAAACTTGAAAACTCGACCCCCGATGATAAAACAATCGTTACCTCCTTTGAAACCTTAGTTCCTCAAACCGCAAATGAGCGTGACCCCTATGCCACCATCAATCAGTTAGAGGCTACGATCAACTACCCCCCCAAGCTAGTGAACCAAACATCAAATTCAACTTCATCATCTGAACCACAAAAAATACCTGTGAAATTTGAATTTTCTTTTGGCAAAATATTTGGCTTAAGCCTGGTCGGGGTTGTGCTGTTGATGCTGATCATCGGAGTTGCTAGTGGATGGTTCAAGACAAAAGTCGTGCCCACAGCAGCACCCCCTGCACCTGACGCAGGTACAACCATGATTTCGCCCAAGGACGGCATGGTCCTGGTCTATGTACCTGCTGGAGATTTTCTGATGGGGTCTCTGGATGGCGTAGGTGAAGATGATGAGCACCCTCAGCACAGCGTGACTTTGGATGGCTATTGGATTGACCAGACAGAAGTAACCAATGCCATGTATGAGCAATGTGTGAATGATGGAGGATGTACAAAACCATCTTCATCTTCGTCTTATACAAGAAACAGCTACTATGGATCTCTAGAATATGCAGATTACCCGGTGATTTACGTGGATTGGGATCAGGCAAACGGCTATTGCCAATGGGCGGGCAGAAGACTTCCAACTGAAGCGGAATGGGAGAAAGCAGCGCGGGGAGAAGTTGGACAGACCTATCCATGGACAGGGGAAGAAGCAAATAATAATCTAGCCAATTACAATCTAAAAGAAGGAGATACCACCAAAGTGGGCAGTTACCCAGATGGCGCCAGCCCATATGGAGCATTGGATATGGCAGGCAACGTTTGGGAATGGGTATCGGATAGGTATGGCAGTTACCCTTCAGGTTCAGTGAATTCCCCACAGGGGCCTACTACAGGTGATGGCCGCGTCTTGCGAAGTGGGTCGTGGTGCAGCTATGAAGACAACTTCCACTCCGCCGACCGGCTCAGGAACTATCCGTCGAACACGAGCTATAGCAGCGGTTTCCGTTGTGCCTACTCGCAATAAACTTGAATTCAGATCTTCAGTAGACCCGTGATTCGGATTTATGGACACGGCACATGATTGCCATTGTAGGGACACGATCGCGTTCTTCCCTGGCACTTGCAGCCTGGGCAAGTGTGCACACCCTTGGGTGCGTGCCGTGTCCCCAAACTATGCCTTTATGCAAACAATTGGACGCGGTGCAGTTTAGCATTATCGAGAGCGTCCGTACCTCTCGCCGCTTCACAGCTCACCCCGAAGAATCTGGGGACTGGTGGTATGCGAAATTCGCATCATCCGCCCATACCAGACCATTGATACGCATTTGTGTACTGGAATCTGATAAATGGTTGTATAATATTTTTACCTATTTGTATCGATCAAGGATGGTAAAAGTGGACATTACAACCTTGTCTTCCAAGTTTCAAATCGTGATTCCCAAGAGCATCAGAGAAAAGATGAACCTCACCGCAGGGCAACGGGTGGTCTTTATCCCCTATCGCAACAGCGCCCGCATGGTGATCGTCCCCAGCGCGGAAGAGGCGTTCGGGTCTCTCAAGGGCATTGACACGACCATAGAGCGCGACGAGGGCGAACGGCCATGATCGTAATTGATTCGTCGGGGTGGATGGAGTTTTTCGCAGGGTCAGCACAAGGTATGAAGTTGCTGCCGTTTATTGAAAAGCCTCAAGAGCTGGTGGTGCCTGCAATCACGATTTACGAAGTGTTCAAAAAGATATTGCAGCAGCGCGATGAAGAAGAAGCCTTGCGGGCCGCGGGGTTAATGTCCGCGGGCGAGGTGGTAGATCTGACCCGCGACCAGGCGATTGAGGCAGCCCTGATCTCGGCTGAGCACAAGCTGCCTATGGCGGACAGTATTATTTACGCCACGGCGCTCAGTCATGATGCCGAAGTGTGGACGCTTGATGCGCATTTCAAGGGGTTGGCGGGAGTGGTTTATTTAGAGAAGTAAGAGCTTTGTCTCACGCGGAGCCGCGGAGTACGCGGAGAAGATCTTTTGTGTAAATTTATAGACACGATAATCACAATTAATGTTATTCTTTAGAAATAAATGATGTTGCAGTTGAGGGAATTAAGTCAAATATCCTTTTTTTGGATATTTTAATATTGACATTTTTCCTATTTGGGGATATATTATATGAGAATCATCAAAAGAAAAACATTATCAGATTTTTGGGATAAACACACCGATGTCAAGGAAGCACTTCTAGCATGGCATGCTGAAGCTCAAAATGCATCCTGGAAAACTTCTGATGAAATTGTTAATAACTATCCATACGCAGACCCAGTCGGAGATAATCGAATTGTTTTCAATATCAAAGGAAACAGTTATCGACTTGTGGTGAAAATCCATTACAACACAGGCGTGATTTTTATCAGATTTATCGGCACTCACGCGGAATATGACAAAATTGACGCGGTGACAATATGATGATCGACAAAGTTATAAAAACAGAAGATGAATATGAGACAGCATTATCTGAGTTGGAATTATTGATGGATGCTGAACCCGGGTCCAAAGAAGAGCAGCAATTGGAACTGCTATCTGTGTTGATAGAAAAATACGAAGAGGACCATTTTCCAATTCCATTGCCTGACCCCGTAGATGCCATCAAATTCCGCATGGAACAACAAGGATTAACCCAAAAGGATTTGATCCCCTTTATTGGAAGCCAGAGCAAAGTGTCTGAAATCCTCAATCGAAAAGTACCATTAAGCCTTTCGATGATCCGCAATCTGTACGAAGGGCTGGGGATTCCCGCCGAAGTTTTAATCCAGGAGCCAGGTGCCACACTTCCGAAGCAACACTTTGAACGAAGAGATTTTCCATTTAATGAAATGGCCAACCGCGGCTATTTTTCTGGTTATGTCGGGAATTTAAATCAGGCGAAACAGCATGCAGAAGAATGCCTTGAACAATTATTCTCGGTTTTTAAAGGAAAAACTCAATCGTTGGCCTTATGCCGAAGTTCCGAAGGAGAAATAGATCAAAACGCCTTATTAGCCTGGCAGGCACAAGTACTCACCAAGGCAAACCTACAAAGATGTCAGGAATTTGATCCGGGCAGGATTACTGTCGAAAAGATTCAGCAAATAGTCAAACTAAGTGCATATACCACAGGTCCCATCAAAGCCCGTGATTATCTGGCGGAGTTGGGGATTCCGCTTGTGATCCTCAAACATTTGCCACACACCTATCTGGACGGAGCCTGTTTTTTAAACCCTGATGGGAGGCCCGTAATAGGCATGACCCTGCGGCATGACCGGCAGGATAATTTTTGGTTCACGCTGATACATGAACTTGCGCATGTGATGCTCCATTTGCTTAAAGGCATCGACTCGGTGTTTATGGATAACACAGAGCACAGCAGCCCTGATTGTGACGATCTTGAAAACCAGGCGAACCAATTTGCTTCTGAGCTGTTGATCCCGCCTCAAATCTGGGAAGCCGAGAGCACCAGATTGATGCAGACCACAGAGTCCGCTTATATCAGCCAGCTTGCGGAGAAAATAGGGGTTTGCCCGGCAGTTGTCGCCGGACGCATCAGGCACGACGTTAAGGATTTCACTCTTCACTCAAATCTTTTGGGGAATGGCGAGGTCAGGAGTCTGTTTGAAGAAATGAGTGGGTGACAAAACCTGTCTCTCGCAAAGAACACAAAGTAAATTCGCGCAAAGTTCGCAAAGAAGAGCATTAATTATTGCTGTTTTCTGGACACCCCACATAATAACCATGGGCAAAATCAAGCTCACGCAGAGCCGCGGAGCCCGCAAAGAAGATCATATTAAAACAAACCATATAGAATCAAGCGGTTCGCAAAGAGATTAGTTATTTGTTTCTACGTACAAATGGTCTTTTTTGGCGGAAATCGATCTCAAAAAGGGTGAATTTTGATTTGTATTTGTTTCAAAGAAAATTCAGGAACAAAGAAAACAAATCACTGGTTAGTCGTTTTAAAGAAAAATCAATTAAATTCAATTCGACTCAAACGGCTCTCGACAATTATTCGAACCGATTTTTTGTAGATTCGAATAATCGATGTTGTGCATGACGGACGCAATATATTCAGTTATTAAAGAACCGAAAACAGACAATTTACCGATAAATTGGACATACCATTATTGGGAGATTTATATATTAGAATATATGTTCTGTTTTGTCAAGAGGGGAAATTGTTTGTACCGAGGGAAAATGGACACGCCACAAAATAGCCATATTAGGGACACGACGCGCCGTGTCCTTTTAAGCACCCAAATAAAGACCTTGTACATTTTTGTTGACTGGATTGGTTAAAGACTTAATGCGCAATTTTTTTGTGGGGTTAGCTATTATTGATAATATTTGAAGCTTGTAACGCACTAAAACGCTTTTAATAGTAATATACCATTACCAAAAAATGAATCTTATATATAATTAATTTCTATAAATATTGATTATGGAGAAAATCTATGGTTGACAAACCACTTGGGATAGGCCGTAAACATCCACAAAAGGATATCGATATCAATAAGTTATTCCTTGATAGCGAAAACCCAAGACTCCCTGAAGAAGCTCAAGGAAAAGACGAATTTTCGCTTCTAAAAACTCTATATAAATACTTTTCTTTAAATACTTTAGCAGACTCGATGGCTAATAATGGATATTTTGATGAAGAGCCGTTAGTTGCTATACCAAAGGATCTTCCTGAGAAATTACAAAATATTCCTGTTGAGTCTTCGGACTTTATTGATTTTTTAAATAATCCAAATATTGAATATGTCGTTGTTGAAGGTAACAGAAGATTAGCAACAGCAAAATTGTTATTAAATGAAAATTTACGTGATTTATTAAATATTACTAACTGGCCTATGATTTCACAAAAAGTCAGAAATGATTTAAGTAATCTACCTGTAATTATTTACCAAAAACGCATTGAAGTTATTCCCTATTTAGGGGTTAGGCATATTGTTGGTATTCAAAAATGGGAATCATATGCAAAAGCGCGATACATAGCAAAAATGATCGAAAGTGGATTTTCACTAGAAGAAATTGGAAATCAAATAGGGGATCAATCAGGCGCTTTAATTCGTAATTATGTGAGTTATAAGATCGTTGAACAAGCAAAGGATCAACTTGACTTCAATATAAAAGAAGCAAAAAACGACTTTTCTTATTTGTTGCTAGCGGTTGGACAGGGAAATATCAAAAATTACTTAGGGTTACCACAAAAAATTCAAAACTCAGATATTAATTCACCAATTCCTAAAGAAAAAATGGGGAATTTAAAAAAGTTCTTAACTTGGATTTACGGGAACGAAAAAATTAGGCCCGCGATTCATGAATCACGAGATATAACAAATTACTTATCAGACATTGTTTCAAGTGATGAAGCTATAGCTTATTTAGAATCGACGAATAATATTGTGGAAGCTTATGATCGGTCAGACGGTGAAGAAAAAATGGTTCTTAAATATTTGCGAGAATCTAATAGAAAAATTGAAACCGTACTGAGTTTTATTCATAGACATAAAACTTCAGATGTTGTTGCAGAAATTGAACGAATAAAGGGAAATATCTTAGCACTTGAAAAATCAGTAGAGGATTATTTATGATTGGGCTTCCAGACACTGAATCAAGTGAATGCATTGCTGATTGGGTCGAATTAAATTTAGCTTTACAAAAAAACACTTTATCTAAATCAGATATCGAATCATTGATCGAGACCAATACTGGAGATGATGTTAAAGAATCATTTTTATCTGATGTATGGAGGGAATTAGAATATCGGAATTCTCTTTACTTAGATAACTTTTTTTATATTGATGATCGGTCCATTCAATGGATTTTTCAATCAAACCCGCCAAACGAATATATTATGTGTTTGTTTCTTTCAATATTTGGAGTGCAGGGTAATACTCAAACCCCCGGAAAGATATTTGAAAAAATAACAAAATATGCAGTTGAAAAATACTTAACTGGTAAAGCAGAAGTTTTTGGTTGGCCATTTGAACCGATTGATGGAAACGAAGAATCAGCGATAAAACAAAAAATTAAGCAACTTTCCACTTCTCTGAATGAAAGATTTATTGAATCGCCACCTTCTCATTTTAAAGACAGAGGTCTTGATGTTGTTGGTTGGATCCCTCATTTTGACAACAGATCAAGCCAGGTTGTATTATTAGTCCAATGTGCAGCTGGTCATAATTGGTCAGATAAACAACCTGTTCCAATTGAGAATTGGAAACAATATCTTCATTGGGGAGTACACCCAATAACTGCGTTTGCAGTACCATGCATAATCAAAGAACGAGATTGGCATGAAAAATCAGTTGAAAAAGGGCTGCTTTTTGATAGAATTCGGCTCATTAACTTATTAAATTCCGGTATAAATGACATCTTATTAGAAGAAGATCTAAATACTTGGATTCAAGAACAAATAAATATTTATCAAAATTGAGAATCCAATGAAATTTATCGATTTATTTGCCGGTCTAGGCGGATTTAATGTTGCACTTTCCAAATTGGGCCATGAATGTGTTTTTGTTTCTGAAATAGATAATGACCTTAGAGATATTTATGAAAAGAATTTTCCAGAATCTAAGGATAAGATTTTTGGAGATATTAGGAATTTTAGAGACCTAGTTCCAGATCATGATATTCTTTGTGCAGGGTTTCCTTGTCAACCATTTTCGAAATCTGGATTTCAATTAGGATTAGAAGATGAAATTCAAGGAACATTATTCTATGAAATTATTCATATCATTAAAAAGAAATTTCCTCAATTTCTAATCTTAGAAAATGTTGGGAATTTTGAGCGTCATGATCAAGGAAGAACATGGAAAATCATCAAAGAAGAACTTGAACTTTTAGGTTATGAAGTCTATGGAACTGAACATGTCACAAGTGGCGGCACAGGGTTAATTTCTCCACAATATTTTGGATTTCCTCATTCAAGAGAAAGATTTTTTATTATCGGAAGATTAAATGCCCCACTCAAAAAACCTTTTCCTGATTTTGATAGGAATCATATAAGTTCATTGTTAGATATTATTCAAGATAATAATGAACTGTCTGAAAATGATTTTTTGGAAACAACACCAACTTTTCAACAAATTGATTGCATTAACCATTGGGGGAAACTATTACAAACATTGCCTAATAGCATAAACCTGCCATCCTTTCCAATTTGGGGTGATGAAATTTACTATAAATATCCTTATAAGGAACATACTCCATATCAAACTCCATTGGAAGAATTGCGTAACTGTTTAAAAAATGAAATAGACACTAAGTACATGAGTAAAGAGTCAATTATTTCATATTTACCAAAATACGCTCAATCACAAGACGATAAATTTCCTGATTGGAAAATTGACTTCATTAATAAAAACCGAAATTGGTTTGAATCTATTAGTGAATACCTTAGTGAAGAGTGGATCAATAAGCTAAAAACATATCCTCCTTCTCTCCGAAAACTTGAATGGAATTGTAAGGGAGAAGAAAGGAATATTTGGTCTTTTGTTTTACAATTTCGACCTTCAGGGTTACGTGTAAAAAGAATTAATTCATCTCCATCGCTTGTTGCAATGACAAGCACACAAATCCCCTTATTTGGCCCCAAAAAAAGGTTTCTTACTCGTATTGAGGGGTTAAGACTTCAAGGTTTACCAGATACTCACATATTACCAATCTCAAGAGATGATGCCTTTAAAGCATTGGGCAATGGAGTTCATGTAGGTGTTGTGATGGCAATTGCTAAGAATCTTTTAAGTGAGATTAATAAATAATTTTGAAAATAGATTCGATTTAACAATAGACTATTTATAAGTAATCCTTTCCTGATATAATACCCCCACAGGCAGTGACGGAGGAAAGTAGACCGGACGAAACTGACAGAGATGCGGACACATGTTGAGAGTTCGCTCAGTGAAAATCGGTTGAAGTTCCCTCTCGAGTCGCTCGGGTGAAACTCTCGCAGTGATTAGTGATTAGTAATCAGTAATCAGGAAAGGCAAGAGCAAGTAGCTTGAGCCGCTGATCCCAGCGTTATTTGGGTTGACCAATTTCGAGGTTTGGAGTTGGAAAGAGTGGGCCACAATGAGGCCAAGCCGGGTGGTACCGCGGGAAATGTCTCCCGTCCCGTTTTATGGGATGGGTTTATTTTTTTAAGTGCAGGAGCGTAATATGGCAGAAGAAAATGTGCTGCAAGAACTGGAAGCCGCGCTGGCAAAAGGGCTTGAACATTTAAAGTCCATTGCCAATGAAGAAGCGCTGCTGGCCTGGCGCAATCAATATCTCGGCAAGAACACGGCCATCACGCAAGCGTTCCAGGCGATGGGCAAGCTCTCCACGGAGTTACGTCCGCAGGTGGGGCAGGCCGCCAACCGCGTTAAAGTCGCGCTGGAGGCTGCTTTGGCCGAGCGCACCGAATGCATCAAGGAGTCCGCTTTGGCCACGGCGATTGCCAGCGAAAAGCTGGATGTGACCCTGCCGGGACGCCCCATGACGCCCGGGCGGCTGCAC
The DNA here is from genome assembly GCA_013824385.1 of Anaerolinea sp. The sequence goes on along the minus strand of PNNU01000042.1, from coordinate 476 downwards.
CCCGATACGCAGATGCTGCGCGAGCTTTACCGCGTCTTCGGCGAGATGGGCTTTCAGGTCTATCGTTCGCGCGAGGTCGAGACGGACGAGTATAACTTCCAACTCTTGAACTTCCCCGTCGGGCACCCCGCCCGCGATATGCAGGATACTTATTTTGTGGAGGCAGGCGAGCGCGGTGACAACCCCATTGTGATGCGCACACACACATCCCCGGGGCAGGTACGTTCGATGCGCGAGTATGCCGCAACCAACCCTGAGAATCCCCCCTCCATCCGCCTGGTGCTGCCGGGCATGTGCTACCGCTACGAGCAGACGGATGCGCGCCACGAGACGCAGTTCGATCAGATCGAAGGCATCGCAGTAGGCGAAGGCATCACCTTCAGCAACCTCAAGGCCACGCTATCCGATTTGGCCCGGCGCCTGTTCGGACAGAACGTGCGCACCCGCTTCAGGGCGAGCTTCTTCCCCTTCACGGA
>PNNU01000041.1 GCA_013824385.1 Anaerolinea sp. | reverse complement strand
GTATTGTTATGTAATTTACAGACAGAATATTGACATGTTTACTGTTATCATCAAATACGCTCATGGTTTTGGGAGGATTAATGCGTTATAAGTACTCCGTCACCTTCTACATGCTGATCATATTGACACTTATTCTTGGAAGTTGTACTCCAAACAGCGCGAATAACACAGTAACGCCAACCGAATCTGCTGCCATCGCGACGGCCAATATAACATTAACCCCAACTCCAACAGTTACGGCAACCCTAACCCCTACACCGAGTGCGACCCCTCGGACTGAATTACCGGCATCGACTCCTATATTTGCAGGCACTTCGATACCCGCCAGCAGTAAGGCAATCAACAGTGAGAATATTCAAAATCTGACACAAGTGGCCCAATGGGGACATGGTACGATCCTGGGAGTTGTATTTACCCCCGATGGCTCTCAATTTATCGTTGCCAGCGCCTTTGGATTTGCGATCTACAATGCAGATGATTTACTCAGCGCTCCGACCTGGGTGCCTTTTAATTCGCCGATCAACTTTACACAATTGGTTCTCAGCGAGGACGGGAATTATCTTCAATTAAGTGCAGAGGATGGAGTATTCACTACACTTAATTTTCCAAGCGGTCAGGTTGTAGATGATCCTCCAGAATTGAAGTGGATCAATTCCGTAACTCAATCCAAATATCACGGAGAAATAACTGTGGATTCCCCAGACGGGACAAAACAGTTAAGGTCATTCAGTGATTACGACGAAAACGACATGGATATTGAATATTCCTACAGGGAAATCTATGACACCCTTTCAGGAACCCTCCTTTACACTCTCCCGGATGAAACATTTTATTTACGCTACAATGATTCTCATCAGCCAGAGGGCTGTGATCTCGATTCAATCGGAGTATGCGGAAATGCTTATAGCCCAATCGCTTACCATCCTTACGAAGCCTCTTTCTCGCCATCAGAAGATACACTAACGATTCTTTACAGCCCCAGCTATGGAAATACCAGCCGTTTCAATATTTTACGTATATACGATGCAGAAAACGGCAAGCTGATCGATAAAGTTGGAAGCTTTGAAAAACCAATTCAGACCTTTGCCTATGAGCCAAATAGCAACTCACTTTTAATTGCCTTTGTTGATGGTTCGATCCAATTACGAGAGATTTTCAATAAAGAAAATAATACTAATACATGGCACTTCAATGACAATCTAACTCATATCGAATTTACGTCCGATGGTAAGTATTTGTTATTACAACGACCTGACTTACTCGAGGTTCGTTCCATGCAAGATGGCTCCATTAGTTCAATTTTCGATGCGGTTTCATACGCTTTATCTCCAATTGATAGCAATCTCATAGCCATTGCAGATAATAATGTAATCAAAATAATAAAAATCGACAGCGGAGAGACAATCCTGAGTTTTCGAGCTCATGATTATGCAATATTCACAATCACTTTCTCCCCGGATGGGAAATATATCGTTTCATCAGGACAGGACTGCAAAATAAAACTATGGGATGCAAAAACCGGCGAATTCCTTCATTTCTTTGATGAAACGATTGTAAATGCCCGCGACGGGGGGTTCCCCATCCAAGAAGAAAGTGATTCGGTGAGTTCACGCATCTTTATTTATGATATGGATTTCATCAAAGGAACCAACCAAATTGTTGGATTCGGAAGTTGGGGTGCTGTGGTGAATTGGGATGTGAATTCAGGTGCAACAAATTATGCGATTTATTCTGTCCCAAATGAATTTTCAGAAATGACTTTCGATAGCCGGCAACTTCATATTGATGATAAATTGTACAATCTTGAAACCGGTGAATTGATCGGCGAATACAAATCACCCGAGAATAAACCTGATGGTTGCGAGTTTTTTGGTCCCAAGTCAACGGATGGAAATTTACTCTTTACACTGGGTTTCAGCAGCAATGCGGGTCAAGTCTGCGTGCTGGATGCACATGGCAACCACTTGATACAACTGATAAAAGTAATTCCCCATCCCGATTACGAATTAAAAGTGACTGACCTGGCGCTTTCACAAGATGGAAAAACACTCATAATTGCAACCACAATGGGAACGGTGAATGTATATCAAATAGTAAAATGATCTTGTTAGGAAATTTACTAAGGATAGCTACTTGTTTCGTTCTCTGAATTATTTTGCAATACTCCCTATAGATTAACGGTGGGTTCAAAAGGCGAACCCACCCTACTATAATCGATTTACTAAAACGACTCGTTATTGTTTGTTTGGTTTTTGAGAGGCGCTGATGGGTATTCAGTTGTAAAAGGACTAACACCGATAGGTTGTTGGTTAATTAATAGAACTATTATTCTATTTTGTCAAGAGGATTTTTCAACTAATTGATCTATAATAATAAAAACCTATCATCTGCAAAAAATATTTATGTTTACCTCTTCGAGCCCGGAGGCTCGTAAAGGGTTTATCGCATTGAAAGGTGCATGTATGGCAAATTTATACCTTTGCAAGCGAGCAATTCGTATAATGAAAATCATCTTCTTTTTCTTATTTATGCCAGTGATTTTATGCAGTTGTACCATTGGAAGTAAATCAGTAACCAACCCCACGGCCACACCGTCACTCGCCACATTGACCGCTCGAACCCAAATAGCAATTGAGGCTGCCCCATTCATCGCCAACCTGGGCAGCGAAGATTGGAATACCCAATATGATGCCGTGAACGGTGCAGCAGGAATGGGTTCAGAAGTAATAGCTCTCTTGGTTGCTGAACTCCAAAACACTGATGCAAATGTGCGGAACGGTGCCGTTCAAGCGCTCGGAAAGATTGATGACCCGCAAGTGGTTGAGATACTGATTTTGGCTTTGCAGGATATAGATTGGCACGTGCGTTACACTGCCGCCCAGGATCTAGGGAGGTACAAAGATAAACGAGCAGTTGAGCCGCTCATCCGGGCCTTACAGGAAGACATGGAAAATGGAGTAAGGTTTTCTGCCGCATTATCTCTTGGACAAATCAAAGACAAAAGAGCTGTAGACGCATTGATTGAGGCATTGAACGATCAAGATGACACCGTCCGTCTTTATTCGGCCATGTCCTTATCTGAGATCGGTGGCTCAAAAGCAAGAAGGGCGTTATTACAAATCAAAGATATTCAAACCATTGCCTCAATCCATAATTACTACATTAAAAACGGCGGAAGTACTTATGTACCTTTACTAATTCAAGCATTAGATCAATTTGGGGATCAAATGATGCTGATCGATTACTTAAATTGTGGCAACTCACAATTGGAAGCTGCAGCCTTCAATTATGCCAATTCGCATGGGTATACGATTGAATACTATCCAATAAATTGAATGGCTTAACAAATTGTGCTTAAGTTGGGAGAGATGGTATTTAGGGATAAATTACAAGATTACTCTTCAAGGCTATAAAAGTGCATACTCAAACCAAATCTATAATTTTCTTCACTGAGAAATAATAAAACAGAATCTCATACCAGGTTTGGTGCGTCGTCAAGAAAACATGGCGACAGCATCCTACGATTTACTGAAAGCGGATGACCATGAAATTCATTGATGACTCACGAATACCTGACCAACCCTACCCCGAACTGCGGGGAGTGCTGGATGCCTTTGCGACAGAAGTATCAGCAGAACTGGCAGACAACCTGGTAGGGATTTACATGCTGGGATCACTGGCAGTTGGCGATTTCGACGCAGACAGCGATGTGGACTTTTTGGTGGTGACCAAGACCGAAATCACCGAACCAACTTCCAAAAGGCTGCAAGCCATTCAGGAAAAGATTTACACCATGGATTGCTACCCCGCGCATCATTTGGAAGGGTCGTTCATCAGTCTTGAAGACCTAAATGATTACCATGTCGTCGGTCAAAAGGAATTGTATTATTTTGACAACGGTTGGACGGATATCGAAAAATCCGTGCATGACAACCAGTGGCATGTGCGCTGGATCCTGCGAGAGCGCGGGGTTACGTTAATCGGACCAAACCCCAAAGAATTAGTAGGCGAGGTTCCACTAGAGGAACTGCGTATTGAAATGAAAAAAGCGATGCTCGAAAGAATGCAGGAGTTTGAAGAAAGCGTTGATCAGCCGCGCTGTTATTCAAACTCTCGCTTTGGGCAGCCTCATGCGGTGCTAACCTTTTGCCGCATGCTGCAAACCCTGCAAACGGGAAAAGTGGAGTCCAAAAAGTCCGCGGCGAAGTGGGCGAAGGGGATTGTGGATGCCCGGTGGCACAAGGTTATCGATGATGCTGTGATCGAACGCGAGGGTGTGCGTCACATGATCAAAATCAAACAACGGGCAGAACAATCCGTGTTGGAGGAGACTTTGGCGTTTATGCAGTATGTGATTGATAGGGTAGAGTGATTCGTGATTCGAAAATGATAAACCTGATTACCGCAAATAACAGTAAACAGTTCTTTGCGTTTTTTTTTGTTTCCGATTCAAACACTTCTTTTTAAACAAATCCGAGTGTTGATCTGATACCCGGCATCACAAGCTGCTGCACGGTTTCATTCATTTGTTCCGGTGAATTTGGCATCTTGTTATCCAGCCACCATTTGAGCAAGAGCAGCAAAGACCCCGCCAAATGATAAGACAATATGGAAAGAGATACTGACGAAATATCCTTTCCTGTCATGAGCTGAGAGAGACGCTCATGAATCTTCAGGTTAAGTGTATTGTGTCCGTCTCTTGTCAGTATATCCAGACCCGAACCCCAGGCTAATGTTTTATAAAGATCATAGTGCCCACTGGCATGCTGAAACAAGGCCGTGGTATCCAATTCCAAATGGTTATTCGATTCACTCAAAACAACAAACCCAAGAAGCATATCCAACACACGCCCGAACCCCGTTATCAACAAGTCATCCTTGGTTTGATAATGGGCGTAAAAGGTAGAGCGTCCAACATTCGCCTTTTCCACAATATCCTGAATTGAAATAGCGTCGTAGTGCTTAATGGAAAGCATAGCAATAAGAGCTTCTATTAATGCCTGCTGTGTGCGCTGCGAGCGACGATCTGGCGCCTGTTGTGACATGAGATCACCTCGTTTCTGTACAAAAAGTCCCTTTTGTTCCGTATGGAACATTTTTGAATGGTTGTTGATAGGCAAAACGCGGATAGGAAAAGATAATGATGTTTAGAAAATTATATACCCGTGAACATTTTTAGTTACCAAAAGGAGTGAATAAAATGAATGAAATTTTGTTGGTGGAACAGATAAAACAAGTAGGTGTCGGGTTGGCATTTATCATCTTCCCGCTTGTGTTTGTCTTTGCCTTTGCAGGCCACAAGGGATTGTTCAAACCGCACCTGCTTAACCCGGCAGACTTAATAAAAAGAGCCCGCCATGCCAGGCTCTTACAATTTGGGCACGTGTTGGTCTTGTTTAACACCAGCCTCTTAATTGTGGCAGCGGTCCATTTTATGAATCTGCTCTCCCACGGTCCGTTGGCCTGGGCAGGTTTGGTTGGGGGAGCAATGGCAGTAATCGGAGCAATCCTCCTGGCAGCGGATAAAGGCGCGTTGTGCCTGACCATGAGCGCCCTTGATACTGTTCCTGATGATCAGTTTGAACAGATGCAGCCTGGTCTTCTTGCCATGTTCTCCAAAAAAGGATGGCTGGTCTTGTTATGGGGGCTCTTGCTGCTGCCCATCGGCTTTGCCTTTCAAACCGTGGCCTTGCTCTCAACCCATACCCTCCCCAGTTGGCAAAGTGTCCTGTTTTTGATTGGGGTGCTGCTGGTGAGTTTTCCAGATGGTGCCGAGATCGTCAACTTGAGCGCTTCTATTCTCATGGCCGCGGCACTCATCCCTTACGGAATACAGCTCATCAGCGCTGCACTGTAAATCTGAATAGAAGAATTTAAACAAAAGGAAATATGAAATGATGAATCAAACTGAAAAGAATTTTTGGATCGATGTGATAATTTTTACAACGCTGCTCATTACCACCCTCTCAGGTCTTTTATTGTGGCTGGGCAACCCTGAAAAAGGGATTATTTCGCTGGGATCTTCATTCAGTCTATGGCAAACCATGCACCTCTACGCTGCGATTATCAACCTGACCGGAATTATTTTGCACATTGTCTCCCACTGGAAATGGCTCAAAGCCATGCGTGGACGTCCCATGCCAGAAATGCCAAAGAAACTGCGCGCCAATCGCATTGTAAACAGAGTGATGTGGATTAGCTTTATCGCAACCACTTTGTTCGGCATGTTAACAATGGTTTTTTCTTTGGCTGGCAATATTTTTTTCGTTCAGGCATCTTCCCGTTTACACGTGGGTTTTGGATTTGCCTGGCTAACACTGGCGATTGTGCATTTGGTTTTTCACCGGAAATGGATCGTTTATACACTGCGAGGTTTTCAAATCAACAGGAAACCCATCTGATAAACAATGGATTGTAAAAGAAACAAAGAAAGTCTACCAATTAACTAAAAACCTCCGAAAAACAATGATGCTTTTGGAGGTTTTTAGTTAAAATAAATTTACTTAAAAGGTTGTCCCAAAAGAAAGGGGTCAAGATGAAAATAGAAATTGGCAGCGCGAAACCGGATAATTTTATTGACCGATGGCCGGGGGAATTCGAGATTTTCTCGCATTTTGAAATGGCGCTGGGGATTCCGCATGCGTTGTTTTTGATCACCACGCTCAAAGAAAATGGCAAACCAAACGTGTGCTTTCAGTCATGGAGTTCATTTTACGGCGATTGCGGCGGGTATTACGTGATGACCCCGCTATTAATGAAGTCGCACACCTATCACAATATCTTGCGCGACAAGGAATTTTGCGTCAATTTTATCAACGCCAGCTACTATGGCGCCTGTTATCAAACGATTTTCAACAACAAAGAAGAGACGGACGAATTCGAGGCGGGCGGATTCACGCAGGAAGCTTCAAGCCAAATCGTCGTGCCGCGCATCAAGGAGGCCTTCATGTCGCTGGAGTGCCGCCTAAAAAGCGTGAACGATTTATCAGGGTTGGGCATCCAATCATTGGTGATCGGGGAGGTGCTTTCCGCGGCGGTGGAAGAGGAATACATCAACGGCGCCGAGAAGAAGTACGGCCCGGAAGGTTTCATGTATTACGGTTATGCGTTGAAGGATTTTGCGTCCGGGGATGAGGGAGAGCGGAAGGTCGCGTCGTTGAACGTCCGCATGAAGGGGTAGGTTATGTTCGCTGAACGCAACGTCCTCGGTTTGATGGGATGATTGATGGTGGGTTCAAAACCCGAACCCACCCTACTACAATGTGCATCCAATCATTGGTGATCGGGGAGGTGCTTTCCGCGGCGGTGGAGGAGGGCTATATCAACAGTTCCGAGAAGAAGTACGGGCCGGACGGTTTCATGTATTATGGATATGTGTTAAAGGATTTTGCCTCAGGGGATGAAGGCGAGCGGAAGGTCGCGACGTTAAACGTCCGCATGAAGGGGTAGGTTGATGATGGTGGGTTCACCCCCGAACCCACCCATCTCATATTTCGTTTTCGAGGGAATAATGCCCATTATTTCAAGTGTTTGTATAATAGACCAGCCATTAAGGAGTATTTCTCAGGAACGTCTTGAATACTCAAGCCCAAATATGTTGTGGCGAGCTGATTTTTATGATCGTTATGAATGGCATATGTGTGCACCCGGCTGGCAGTTATCTGTAATTTCATCGATTAGCGGAATAAAATTAGTAACCCATGAATTGGATGAATTATCCAAAGACAAAGGATTCTTGTGCTCAGAAGATTACTCTCCCTGGAGCGCGGATAGTAAAATTCTCGCACTAAGTTCTTGGGATAGCGGGTTGATATTATTCAACCCATTACAAAATACCTGCCAAATTAGAGAACAATTGCCATGGATAATTCAATGGTCGCCAACTGTAAATCATTTATTAATCTTTTCAAATGATAAATTTTCAATTTTAGATGGTGTTGGGAATAATTTAAGCTTAATAGATTGGCAAACAACAGAACACACTTTACCGCACGTTGGATGGTTAATTTCAGGAAAGATGTTTTTTATTATTGGACGTTCATCAAAGCGTTCAAAACCCAGAATCACTTTTTTTAGAGCTGAAGACGGGACAATGGTTTCTAACGAATTGATCGATCCCATAAAATGTGTGCCATATGATGACAACAAATATAAAAATATTTCCCGGAGTGGATATTCTTTAGTTCTATCTCGGTCAACCCGCACGATCGGTTCATATCTGGACACATGGCATGATATGTTTTATGACCAAGAGAAAGGTACTATTGCTTTATCAATCTATAGACCGGTGAGTGAAATTTTTGATTTAAATGGATATCCTGTTTGTGAGGTTGAAAAGAAGTGGATTTCAATAAAACTAAACGGCTAACACCACGTACTGATTTAACCATTAATTCAAAGAAAAAGTCCAAACTGACCGCCTCACCGCAAGGTTGAAAGAATGGATCAATTATTAATAATCGCCACAGATTCTATTATGATGGGATGATTAATAGTGGGTTCAACACCCCCTATCGGACGCAGAAACCGCGTCCTCGCCCCCTCAAGTCCATTGGGGGCAGGTGGGCGCATAAAGCGCGCAGAATCCACCTTACTATCTAAGGATGATCAATGATGGGTTCAAAGAACGAACCCATCCTACGCATAATACCTTTTTTCTCAACCCACGAAAACCCATTCGTTATTCGTGTTAAAATACATGCATTCAATATAGAAGAGGTGCTGTATGTCCGTTCCCATCCTGGTATCCGCTGCCTGGCCTTATGCAAACGCCGAGATTCACGTCGGCAATCTGACAGGCTCTTATCTGCCCGCCGATATTTTCGCGCGCTATCAGCGCTTAAAGGGCAACCAGGTATTAATGGTCTCCGGCTCAGACTCACACGGCACGCCCATCACCGTCCGCGCCGATGCGGAAGGCACGACGCCGCTGGCGGTTTATCAGCGCTTCCACGAAGGGTTCATCGACCTTTTTCAGCAGCTTGGCTTGAATTACGACCTCTTCACCAGCACGCACACGCAAAACCATCAGAAGGTTTCACAGTCCGTGTTTCTGGCGCTGAAAAAGAACGGCTACCTCTACACCGAAAGCCAGATGCAGTGGTACGCCCCCAGTCAGAGCCGCTTCTTGCCGGACAGGTACGTGGAAGGCACCTGCTACATCTGCGGATACGAGAACGCGCGCAGCGATCAATGCGACAAATGCGGCAACCTGCTCGAAGCGGATAGACTGATCAACCCCAAATCTAAAATTGACGGCTCGACCCCCGAGCTGCGCTCGACCGAACATTTCTACATCGACCTGGCCAGACTGCAAGACCATGTGGTGGATTTCCTCAAGATCCGCGACAGCTACTGGCGCCCGAATGTGCTGCGCCAATCACTCGGACAAATGCTGGCCGACAAGCTGCACGGACGCGCCATCACCCGCGACCTCGACTGGGGCATCCCCCTGCCGGAGGAAGTGATGGAAGAAGGCAAGGAATGGGAAAGCAAACGCCTCTATGTGTGGTTTGAGGCTGTGATCGGCTATCTTTCCGCCTCAATCGAGTGGGGTCAGCTTAACGGCGACCCTGAAGCCTGGCGCCGCTGGTGGCAGAACTCTGAAAGCCGCACCTACTACTTCATCGGCAAAGATAACATCCCCTTTCATGCGGTGATCTGGCCGGCCGAATTGATCGGCGCAGGCAAAGCCTTTGATGAGGTAATGGGCGCGGAAAATCCGCAGCCGTTGGTGCTGCCGTATGATGTACCCGCCAACGAGTTCATGAACCTCGAGGGACAGAAAATTTCAGGCAGCCGCAATTGGGCGGTGTGGGCCAGGGACTTTTTAACCCGCTACGACCCGGATGCGCTGCGCTATTACCTGACGGTCAACATGCCCGAATCCAAAGACACGGATTGGGATTGGGACGAGTTTTATCACCGCAACAACGACGAATTGGTGGCCACCTGGGGCAACCTCGCCAACCGCGTTTTATCTTTCTGCAACAAATACTGGGAGGGCCAGGTGCCCGACCCCGGCGAGCTGACCGACCTGGATACCGATCTGATCAAAATCATTGAAAGCGGATTCGAAACTGTCGGCGATTTAATTAACACGGTCAAACTGCGCGCCGCGGCGGCTGAAGCCATGCGCTTGGCGTCTGAAGTGAACAAGTACCTCGATATGACCGCCCCCTGGCAGCAGGTGAAAACGGATAAACCCGCAGCCGCCCGCGCGATCTTCACCGCGCTCAAGGCGATTGATTCGCTCAAGATCATTTTCGCGCCGTTCCTGCCCTTCACATCCGACAAGCTGCACGGCTTCATGGGTTACGACGGCAGCCTCTTCGGCACCCAGACCACCGAAACCCTCAAGGATGAACTCGGCGAACACAAAGTGCTGCGCTACGATCCGTCTTACGCCACGGGCAAGTGGGAACCGAGCAAATTGAAGGCAGGCGATCCGCTCAGGCAGCCGGTTGCGCTGTTCAAGAAGCTGGATATATCCATAGTTGAAGAGGAAAGAGCCAGGTTGGGGAGTAAATAGATAGGTTGGTAGACTTTGATTTTCTTGGATGATTCGGGGCGGTTCGTGAACCGCCCCTACATTTTTAATAAAGAAGGTGGCGTTTCGTTTCGATTTTAAACCCCAGAACGCGCAGTTTTTCGCCATCACCCCACCCCCTCTCCCGCGTATTGCCCCACTCGCCGCATTATGCGGCTCGGGGGTGCTTGAATCGCAAGAGAGGGGAATTTTTAGAGTTTATAATTTTTGAGATTTTAGTGTTTTTTGTGGTTAAAAGGGTTAATCAAAATCAATTCTTCAATCCCCAGAACGCGCAGCGGATCCAGTTGGGGAGGGCGCGCAGGAGGGGCAGCATGACAGATTCCGCGCGCTCTTTGAATTCCTCACTCTCGTAAATCTCTCCCCCCAGCGGATCGACCAGGTCGCTCACTGTGCGCAAGATCAGGCAGGGCACCTCGTTCATGTGTGCCGTCCAGGCAATGGCACCTGACTCCCAATCCGCGGCGACGGCGTCGAATTCGTCCACCAGCTTGTGCACCAGGTCGGGGTCGATATCTTGGTCCGCTGAAACGAGCTGTGAACGGCGAACGATTTGCGGGTAAGGTTCGGAGAGGAAAGACAAATCAATTTGGGTGGTGTAATGGGCAAGTGCTTGAGAGGGGTCGCCCATGCGTTCATAGATATCGTAAACCAGGGTTTTATCAACCAGCAAAATCTCACCCACGCGGGTTTTGTCTTCCAACCCACCACAAGTGCCAAGATTGATAATTAAATTAGGCTGCCATCGGTCAATCACATATTGGGCGCTTGCGGCAGCGGCGATCTTGCCCCATCCTCCATGGATGAGCACGGCTTCGCGGTTGCCAAGCTGCATTTGAAAAAAGGGACCAAAAGGAGACGTTTCAACTGGAGGCAAGTGAAAATACTGCATGACAGCAGTCCATTCAGCTTTGGCCGAAATGATGATTACAACCTCACCACCCTCATCACTTATTTTTGGCATCCATCCTCCTCTAGACGTCCAATATGTTCGTTCGTTATTTCCTTAATGTTCTACTAAATGATGTGTTCCACGATGAGATGATTTCCTGGTTTCCGTTGAAGATGCGGACTTCCAAAGGATGTCAGCCACGGCATAAGCGGATTCGGGCTGTCCGAGGAAGCGGGCGTTGGCAGAGCGTTTTTTCAACAGAGCCTGGTCGTCTTTCATCAAATGATTCAAACATTCCAGAATCGCGATGGGCGACTCGGCCATATCAGCGGCGCCGTACGCTGTCACATATTCCGCATTGCCGGTTTCTTGTCCGGGGATGATCTCGGTAAGCATCATGGGTAATCCGCTGGCCAATGATTCGGTGACGATCAAACCGCCAGCCTTGCACAACATCAAATCGGATGCCTTCATCAAGGTTGGCACTTGGTCTGAGTATTCGTAAATATAAGCTGGAATGTGCCACTCAAAATGGGTCAGTTCGCGGAAGAGGTTATCATCCCGGCCGCATACGACGGCCACCTGAATCGGCGCGCCAAAATGATTGATTACATTCAATGAATCGATCAGGCGCTCCACCCGTTTGCTTCCAACCGCCAGAATAGTGGGCAGATCGGGCTGCCATCCCAATTCTTTGCGGATTTCATTCTTGTCGCGTTTTTCTTTGGAAATGGCAGGAGAAACCGGAATTCCGGTAATGATTATTTTATCAAGCGGCATGCCATAGCTCATTCCCAATTCCGCCACCAGGGTGTTGGGTACAAGGCAGCCGGTTACTTTTTTATGAAACCACATACGGTGCACAGTAGAAAGGTCAGTCACGGCTGTGTACTGAGGTACTTTATTTTTTTTGCCGATGTACATAGTGGATATGGCTGATTGATACCATGGATACACGGATAGCACTACATCCGGTTTGAATTTGGAAAATATTTCGCGCATCGTATCAACTAATAACACTCCGATGGAACGCTCAAGAAACACGGTCGGGATGAGATTGTCGGTAGCTTCATATCCGAACGCGTATAGATCGGGCACATAGTGCAAGTATTTGTCGTAATCTGCCTGGGTGTCCCGCAGGAAGGATGGCGTGGTGGGTTCGTCCAATGGATTGACCACTTCGACCGTCATTTGATCTGCATACTTATCTTGAAGCGCGTCTCTCACAGCCAGGGCGGCACTGCGATGTCCAAATCCAGCATCCGCGGTCAAGATTAAAGCACGTTTCTTCGGGTCCATTGATCCTTCTTTCGAAATTATTGGCAACCCGGCCAGGTTTCTGGCGGCAGGTCTTGCTGCAGATAGCTTAGTGCCAATTGCAAAGCTGCCTGGGCGGAATCTTCCTTGTTTTTGATGCGATCGCCTTTCCAGCAGCACTTCCATGCCCAGTCTCCGTCGGCGGCACTCATGCCAATCCAGACTGTGCCCACGGGTTTTTCGGGCATCCCTCCGCCTGGGCCGGCAATTCCGCTGATGGAAATGCCTAGAATGGATTCAAGCGGAAATCCGCCTGAGAGTGCGCTGCGCACACCGCGTGCCATTTCGATGACGCATTCCTTGCTGACGGCACCGTGCTTCTGCAGGGTTTCGTGTTTGACCCCGAGCAGACCTTCTTTGACTTCATAGGCATAGGCAGTAACGCTGCCCAGATAATAATCTGACGAGCCGGGGATGTTGGTGATGAGGTGTCCGACCAGGCCACCGGTGCAGGATTCGGCCACGGTCAATTTCATGCCGCGTTTCCGCAGCAGATCCCCGATTTGTTCTTCCAATAATTGAGGTGACAATGTTAATTCCTTTGATTTAAGTTGCCTAATTATAATGCCGGGATTTGTGTTTAGGTCATTAACCAAATTTCTCGAACCATTTATTGTGACCGAGTTTTTCACTTTTCCATTTTATTAATAAGAATTGTTCTAGAGAGTTTAAATAATATTTCTATTTTATGAATCAACTAACTCTTTAATCTTTATGTCCCCACAAACTAATCCATGCCCCAAATCGTGCAAC
>PNNU01000040.1 GCA_013824385.1 Anaerolinea sp. | reverse complement strand
TTTGTTCGGTTGTAAGCATCTTTTTTCTTCCTCTATAGGGGTATCACGCATATTTGGGACAAAACGGCAAGCAGAATTGCCAAAATGCTGTTTTATGAAACCCAATAATTAGTACAGCAAACCAACCTATCTAAACACAATGAAGCAAACATCGGGATGTCGAATCCATTTTTATAAGATAAAAAATTTTCATAAACATCTTAATACAAATATTTCGCTGTTCGATTCATCACGGTTGGAGGTAAACACGATCTACTCTCTATCCTTTGACTACGCGGAGTTCGTGTTATTTGCTAAGTCGTTGGTGAGACGGATCTGATCAGTTCCGTCAGCATCCATTATACGAATTTGAAGTTTCCCATCACCATTGACTCAAAAGCAACCTTTTTGCACATATGGTGACCAAGCTGCCCCATTATTACCTATTTGATTATCCATTAGGCGGGTATGATCATTCCCGTCGACGTGTATTACGTGGATTTCTAAACTCCCATCATGATCAAATTTAAACACAATCTTATTCCCGTTAAGTAAATAGGAAGGTTGAACATCCATTCCCTGGTCATTTATGACGCGGGTTTGGTTGCTGCCAGCGGTATTCATCAAGTAGTAGTTTTTTCGCGACCCGGAGGATGACGGTTTAGATTTCACGGACGAACATCCTCTTTTTGAAAGACTTTTGTGAAATGAAATAAATCCTTGAGATTCGAAAGCACTTGATTCTGTCAAAGACCGGAGGTTAAGGATAGATGAAAATGATAAATATTGATCAAAGGTAAACGGTCTGACCCACTGGAAGAAATTTAAACAGGGCACCATTTCTGATGCCCTGTCATTATGAACTTATTACAATTTCCTCAACGCTTCCACTACTTTAATTTTTGCCAACCTTCGGGAGCTTAAGAGTGTGCTCAATAGCATCCCCGCTAGGATAAATCCTATCATGGTTACTAGCTCAACAATTGGCCAAGCTAATCCCTTGGCAGGAATTGTAAATACCACTCCCAACAGCATCACCAGCAGCCGGGCGAGGCCAATCCCAATGATCGAGCTGATCACCAGACTCAGGCCTCCTATTGTGAGGCTTTTGCAAAATGAAGCAGCGTAATTGTTTCAAATTAGCTTCCATTGCACACATGGCACCAAATTCCCGTTGGCTTTCATTGCACACATGGCACCAAATTCCCGTTGGCTTTCATTGATTATCCCTAACAAGAAAATTGCAAGCCACACAGAAAAAACCAGGATAAAATTTATCCCTACTATTTAATTGCCATGAGACTTGTAATGATGATCTCACCGACTTTAAGTCCTGACTTGATCTCAGCGTAGGTAATGTCCATTAACCCCACTACTACGGGGCGCAGTTTCTGCCCGCCGTTTTCCATGACGAAAACAGCGTATTGACCAGGCGACTGTTCGT
The DNA here is from genome assembly GCA_013824385.1 of Anaerolinea sp. The sequence continues at coordinate 12,315 of PNNU01000040.1, read as the reverse complement.
GCAACGCTTCGATAGGGACAATGATAACTCCTTGAGCTTGGCCACCGATAACATCCACCGTGGCGGTCATACCGAGTGGCAGGTTATTGATAGCTGTTATCGCGCTTTCATCAAGACTGACCAATCCCTTGATTACTGTAATCTGACCTGGAATCTGGGTGGTAATCTTTTCTCCTGTAGGAGCATATAGAATTGGGTCTATCTGTAAGACTCGACCCTTGAAAATCTGATTGGGCAGAGCATCAAAAATCACCTCAACTTTGTAATCTGGAGCGATTTTGTCTATATCCGTCCCGTCAAGGGAGATTGTTAAATATCGCTGACTCAGATCAGCCATAGAGATGAAGGGCGTTGATACATCGTTACCAACCTTTGCTGTTACTGACAATATGGTACCATCCATCAGTGCTACGATTCTGGAAAGGTCAAGATTTCGTTTGGAAAGTGCGAGGTTGGCTTCCGCGCTTGCTACTTGGAGCTTTGCCAGTGAGACTTGGTCAGGGTCAGGTCCATTCTTGACCTTATCCAATTTACTCTGAGCTAGAGCCAAGTTAGCCTTTGCCAAGGCAACTGCTGCGTCCAGTTTTTCCTGTTCGCTTTTCGTTGGTTGCCCTTTATACCAATTCAACACACGAAGTGCGGAATTGTATGACAGCTGGGCTGCTGTAAGGTCTAATTGCGCTTGCGCCCTGTTGGGATCCCACAAAGGTTGCTCTAAAGTAGCGTTATACGCAATCGTAGCTTGATCAAGTCGATACTGTGCCAATACCAGCGTTGCCTCAGCCTTAGTGAACATGATCGGGGTGGCTCGATTCCCTTTCTGTATCGACCACCATTGATTTTCCGCCTTGTTTAGTGCCACTGTCGCATTAGCCAGATCAAGCTGAGCCTGGGCGGCCACCATGGCAGAATTTTCTTCGAGGTACTTAAGCGCGTTAATAGCATTCAGCATGGATATTTCGTCAGCGACCACAGCAGCTTCCAATTTTTCGCGATTTCCCTGGACAGCCAGCACATCCCCTTTATGTACTTTATCGCCAATTCGAACGTTGAGTTCGGAAATTGGACCACCAGCGCCGAAGCCCAAGTTAATTTCATCGCGTGCAATTAAGGTGCCAGTGCCTCGGGCGTAGATGATGATGTCCCCTTGTTGCACAACTGCAGTCTGGATAGTTTGAGATGCCAATTTTGCGGTATTAGCTGCCTGAGCCGGGATATATACCATCTTGTAATAGGCAAACCCAGCCGCGCTCAAAATGAGGATTACGCTAAGTGCAATCAGGTAATGTTTTTTGTTTAGTTTAGAAAACATAGTTGATCTCCTTGACCGAGGTACAACCTCGGTCTAGTCTTTAGAGTCAAAATAATGACGAGGCACATTCCTTAAAGTTCTCGCAATACCTGCGCGATTTCCATACGGGCCAATCGGCGGTTCGCGAATGACGTTGCCAAGGCCATTCCCAGCAAGACCAGAAGCAACAAGGCAAACAATGCTCCCCACGGGATACTCATGCCTGCCGGCGGGATCGTATAGAGCACCTTGAGCAGAGATACAAATACTCCTCCTAGTATTAGGCCGATGAAGCTTCCGATGAGCAGACTCAGCACCCCCACTGTGAGTGACTCAGACCATAGGATGCGCCCAATTTGAGTTATCGTGCCTCCCACAGCACGTATAGCGCCAAACTCTTTAGCCCTCTCATATATCATCGAAAGCAGGAAGATGGCCAAGCCAAGAGAGATAATGACCACACTATAACCTTGTTCGATACTGCCCAGACCCTGGAGGTTCAAACTGGTCATTGAATTTCCTAACGCCAAAATAGCTGTATCAATATCTTCCGTTTTCATGGGTACTTGCGTGCCCAGGGTATCTTGAAGACGGAGGGCAACGTCATGCGGTGCGTCGGATGTTCGGATCAAGAAGTAATTGATTTTGTCGTTATGTGTAACGCTCTGCATCAAAGGCAGGTTCATCACCAAGAAGGAGTCGCTCCCTGCCCCTGCCGAGGGGAAGGAACGGGTTATCCCCACAGCTTTAAGGCGTGTTTCAATCGTCGGGCCGCCTGTATTTGCAGTACGTGGCAAACGGATGATGACAGTATCGCCGACACCGATGGAATAGGCATCGGCAAGCTGCTGGCTTACCAGCACGCCGTTGGGTACATTCGCCAGGTCTTGCATAGTTTGAGCTGCATTTCCATTGGTGAAGAAACTGTTTTTTGGCTCGGCAGCCAGAGTGTATGATTGCGGGTCAATTCCAAAAATCGTCTGCAAATTGGAGCCAACATACGCCTGTAAGTTTTCAACTGGCGATACTGCGGCTACGCCTGGAACACGGCTTATGTCTTTAACAAAGTCAATAGTCTGTTGGTGGAGACCACTTGCGACTGTTAATTTGATGTCAGATCCAAGCGCAAAACGCGCATCGACTGCCTTTTGTATTTGATATGTATGGATGAATATGCTCAGGCTGATGCCAAATGACAAGGCAAGCGAAACGATGATTACTGCGGATGCGATCTTTGGTGCTCTGCGTGTTATGCTGCGACCAGCCATATAACCCAGATCACCAAAAACCCGACGAAGAATTTTCTGAATAACACCAGCCCCGTGACTTACACCTCCTGCTAACAAACGATTCAGCAAGAGAGCCAGTCCGACCCAAAGGAACAACGGTCCCAGGAAGACAAAGAATCCTAGTGAAAGGCTAGTCCCTGCATCTCCAGCGGGTTTAAATCCTCCACCAGTACGTGTAGCCCAGAAGATCACTCCTGCGATAATCAAAGTGACTATGTCCAAATATGTCCGCGCCCAAAAAGGCGCTTTGGATTCATGATCAGCCTGACGACGTTCATGAGAGATTTCATGTCTCAGCGTGGCACGTATGGGCAAGAAGGTTGCTGCACCGGTTAGCAGCAATCCTGCTGCAAAGGCATAGAGGATTGAACGGGAATATAGGGTTAGTGCAGCAGGTGCAATTGCGCTAACCCCAAACAAAGCGGTAGTCGTACCTAACCCTACAATTATTCCCAGCACAGTTCCGACCAAAGCAATTAAAAAACTGGCAATGCCCATGGTAAGCATAATCTGGCGGGGGGTGGAACCGCGAGCACGCAACAGGCCGATTTCTTGTCTTTGTGGACCGGTGAGTAAATCTGTAGCGTACTTTGAAAGGTAAGCAGCCAGCGCCACGCCTGGCAAACCCAAGAACAGAAAGAGAAGTTTGGCCCAGAGCACGTCCTTTTGAGCCTGCTTAATCGAATCAGCAAGGTTATTGGTTATTACTATTTCACCAGGAAACTGCTTTTCCATGCTTCGACGGAGGGTATCAACGAAAATGCTAGCTTTTGTTGGGTCCGACGGAAGCAGACTGTGATCGGTTCCCACATGCAATTCGTAGAGTGGTTTTTGGGCCACAATGGGTTTGGCGTTGGGGTCGGTGGGAACGGGAGGATTGGTCAGCGGTACTGCCAGATTTGCCTCCCAAAGTTCAGGTGAAATGAACACATCATTAGGCACCGGCTTATACTCTCCTTGTTGACTTGGATCTGTCGAAGCAAAAAGGAAGTATGCGCCGGTAGGGTCTATAATTCCGGTGACTTTAGCCATATAAGGTGTAGCGAGCTGATCGAAGTTAATTGCAACTGAATCTCCGACAGATAAACCTAATTCATTCGCGGCTGCTTGACTAATCATTACACCTGTTGTCGCAGCGTCTCCGCTTAAAAGTTTCAATGCCCTAAAAGAATCATAATATGAGGGCTGCAAGACAAAAAGTTTTCCGGACGGAGTTGCTTGATTGCTGATCGGCACGCTCAAGCTGGTAAAGTCGGCGATGACTACCGGTTCTACATGGGTAACAAAGGACTGGCTTTCCAGCGCCTTGTGAACCGGTGTCATATCGGGGTGGGCAAGTGTAGAGCGTACCTGCATATCTACTACTACAGGTGCAATCGCAGTCTGTGTCATTTTATTTGCTGAGGCATCTACGAAAAAGAGGATACCTGAGAAAAGTCCCACCGCTAGCACCAAACCGAAGAGATATGTTAGGGTTCGCCGCCGGTTACGGAGGGTAAGTTGGAAAGCATAGGTCAGATAGGACATTGTGTTTCTCCTTTTTAGTTTTCGATTTGTCCGTCACGCAGGTGGATCGACCGATGGGCAAGGGCAGCATCATCTGGGGAATGGGTGACCATCAACAAAGTGACGGAATCTTTGCGGTTGAGACCGATCAAGAGGTCTCTGATTTCAGTCGCGGTAGCGCTATCCAAGTTGCCAGTGGGTTCGTCGGCCAGAATAATATCAGGGCGATTGGCCAGGGCACGCGCTATGGCCACTCGCTGTTTCTGCCCGCCGGAAAGTTCATCGGGCAGGTGGTCGGCTTTGTCGGACAATCCCACGCGCTTCAGTAATTCCTGTACCCAGGAACGGCGTTCCGATTCGGGCATATTCGCTAAAACCATCGGAAATTCAACATTTTCAGCCGCGGTAAGATCGGCCAGCAGGTCAAAGGATTGGAAAACAAAACCAATATGGTCACGGCGCAGTTGGGCTTTTTCTCGCTCTTTGAGCGCGTTCAGATCTCCACCCTTTAAGAGGACTTGCCCCGATGTGGGGGTCATCAGCCCGCCCATAATGCTGAGTAAGGTGCTCTTGCCGCAGCCGCTGGGTCCGACAATGGCGACGAATTCACCGCTTTCAATCCCAAAATTTACTCCGCGTAGCGCCTGGACTTCAACGCCGTTCAACGGATAGGATTTGGTCAAGTTTTTAGTTTCTAAGATGATATTAGTCATGATGGGCCTCCCCATTAATCACACCGTCGGAGATGTGTAAAACCCGCTGGGCGAGGGCTGCTACCCGTTGATTGTGAGTGACCACCAGGAGGGTCATTTGTCGCTTTTCATGCAACTCTTTGAGCGCGTTCATAACCTGTTTTGTGGTTTCCGTATCCAGTTCACCGGTTAATTCGTCAGCCAAGAGCAAATCAGGTTGGTTGGAAAGAGCAATCGCTATGCCCACGCGCTGGGACTCGCCTCCGGAGAGTTGGTTGACTTTGTGATCTAAGCGTTCGCTTAAGCCTAAATCATTGAGTAATTGTTTGGCTCGCTCACGGGCTTCTCCTTCAGGAATGCCGTTCCAGGTCATAGGTTGCATGACATTTTCCAGCGCAGTCAGGAAGGAGATCAGGTTGCCGGTCTGAAAGACGATCCCGATGTGGTGGCGGCGGTAATCGGCACGCTCGGCCTCATCCATGCGGGCCATGTCGCGGCCCTTGAGAACGATCTGCCCGGCGCTGGGAGTGTCCAGACCACCAATCAAGTTCAGCAGCGTAGTTTTACCTGCACCGGAGCGTCCCTGGATGGCAACGAATTCACCTGGGGCCAGGTCAAATACAGCGCCGTGTAAAGCCACAGTCTCAATATCGTTTTCTTTGTAAATTTTGAAAGCGCCGCGCACAGAAAGCAGGGCACCGTTGGTATCAATCGTACGAGGTGATTGTTTTGTAGGCATGGGTTCCTTTCTTATTTCCAGGTAAATCCGGCTAGAATATTATCGAAGATTCCACTCAGGTCGCCGTAATAGGCATAAGGCGCGGTAAAGGTGACATGGCCCAACTTGTCCGTCGGGCCACTGGTGATGAAAATCTGGCTGGCAACGAATTTGAGCGGCTTGCCAGTAACCGGATTTGTACCAGATTCATACTGGTAGATCAGGCTGGCTGCATTCAGACCATTGACAGTACCACTCTGAATGACCAGTTTCTGATAACCTTGCGTGCCTTTGGCCTGAGAAGCATCCAAGGCTTGAGCCGCCTGCATGGGCGTTTGTCCTTGAGCAGAAATTACTTCTGCTTCGGCATACCGCTCATCCTGAGATGATCGCAGGCTCCCGGGCGTGCTGCCGGAACCCTGTGTCCACGTATCCACGAAGAGGATGCTGAACAAACCAGATGGGTCGTTTACTTTGACCATACGCTCTTCGCCTGATTGAGAGTTAGCAGTATCCCCGCTAGAGGGGGCGGCGGGCAGACCGCCAGGGTCGGTTAGCGAGGGCCCTGGCGCAGCTTTGTCGCCATTGCTTTCAGCAACAGGCGCATTTGAAGAGGTGTTTTTAGGAGTTGTTACGCAGGCTGTCAATATGATTGACACCAAAAAAGCAACGACGATAAAATGGCTTAAACGATTGAACATGATTGAATCTCCTTTTTTCGGTAATTACAATCATGTTAATCCCTGCTGATGAAGTGTTCATGAAGTCAAGATGAAGCCCTCTTTATCTTGAGTTAACTTTTCACGATTTTAAATATTGAAGCCAATAATCCCCCAGAATACAAACCGCCAACCATAAACCACCGGCAGCCCACCCGGCTAGCACATCGGTTAAATAGTGGACCCCCAGATACAATCGACTGAAACCAATTAACACGGAAACGACAAAAGCACCAACTATTGTTAAGACCTTCCAATTCCTGTTTTTTATGTAAGTTAGTGCGATGTAGGCAACTATTCCATAAAATGCCAGCGAAATCATCGTATGCCCGGATGGAAAACCGAAACCGGTCTCTACTGAAAAAGCCTGGGGAAATATTGGTCGGGAACGCTGAAAAATATTCTTCAGCGCCAGATTAAGCAAGGCACTGCCACCTACCGCTGAAAACATGAGAATTAAATCATTCCACTTTTTTTGTTTGGCAAGCCAGAATCCCAATAGACCCGTACCGATGGAAATGATCAAAGCATTCCCCAAAAAAGTGATCATCGAAAAAACATGATCACCTAAAAGGGAAGTTTGGGAAATCAACCAACTTCCGAACAATGGATCTAATGTAGATAGGGTTTCTCGATTTCTCAAATCTTCAGCTAAAGAGGTAAACACCATCCCTGATATTAGTATCGTAATAACCAGTAATTCAATTCTTAGCAATATAGATTTTTCAATTTTCATAGTGCTTTATCAACTCCAGTAAAATGTAACCGAAAAGTTGTTCCGGATCCAATTTGACTGGAGGCTTCAATTGTCCCCTGATGGGTCCTTACAATTTCATGAACTATCGCCAGTCCCAATCCAAAACCCTGGGTCGTGCGTGACTCGTCTACCCGATAAAAACGCTCGAAAATATGAGGAAGATGTTTTGGGTCAATCCCACGGCCGGTATCAGAAATGAGGATATCAATATTTTTTCTTGTACCACGTATGGCATTTACGGAGATTTCGCCTTTTTCAGTATATTTGATGGCATTGTCCAGCAGATTGACAAATGCGCGAATCAAAGCATCGCTGTCACCCATGATAAAAAGATCGTTCTGGACATCCTTTTTGAGAGTCAACCCCTTGGATTCAGCCATAGGTCGTAAGGATTCACTGACATCTATTAACAAGTTGGATAGATTCACTTCTTCATAAGGTGTAGCGGGTCGCGCGTCACCACGGGCGATATAAAGCAAATCCTCGGTTAAAGCTCGCAGCCGATCTGTCTCTTCCGATAAATCATCCATTGCTGTTTCATATTCTTCTGGGGGTCGTTTTCTTTCACGGGTAACATTCAAGATCGCTTGCATGGCAGCCAATGGGGTACGTAGTTCGTGTGAGGCATCCGATGTAAATTGGTGTTCGCGATTGAACCCTTCTTCAAGGCGTGAGAGCATGTTGTCAAAAGTTGTGGCCAGACGTCCAATTTCATCATCATTTCCCTGCAGATTAAGACGAGCTGATAGATCTTCAGTGGAAATTCTTTGTGCCGTTTGGGTGATTTGATCAATTGGAGATAGAGCTCGCGCCGCCAGAAAATAACCACTGAGCGCTGAAACGATTAAAAGCATTATCTTAGAATAAAAATTGAGACATTCTGAGACATAAAAAAACTAATTGAGACTATTATATAGACGAGGTTTTGGTGTCTCAAGTTGTCTTAAGATTGGATAGTAGAGAAATTGCGATTAATTCGAATTTATAAAATGTAAAAAGTAATAGGCAAAGTCGTTACCGAGCGGATTTCGTGAATTTAATACGAGACATGCCTCATTTTATCTCAGACATGTAATTCAACTTTCTTGGTTAAGACTGGTGCAACATTGGCGAAGACTATTTAATTGCCTGTGGAAAAGTTGGAGAAAATGGAAAAAAATTTTCTAATAACACTACAAAATGGTGTGATATAAGCCAATAGGAAAGCTATGGAAACCATACACGACTCCTCTTAATCAATTGGTTCAGGGTTCGCACCTCTGATGGATCACAATCTTCTCGAAGAACCCGTTTGGGTTCTTTTTTGTTGTCAGATTTATGTTTACTAGTTTTTTAGAATCCATTTCATCCACTTCCAGTCGACATTCTCACAGCGCTTTACTCTTAAAACAACCATTACTGTTGTCATAAAAATCCTTATTTTCCGAATCCAACATAATAATTGGGGGTTTCTTAATGAATGATTCAAGGATTTTATAAACGCCATTATTACTAAAGAAAAAAATTATTAGTTAATGGTATTTAGAAAAACCCACTTTTTCATTTGCCGTTTTCCTCATACCTTAAGCCTCTAAGGTCTGGTTTTGTGTTGCTGTTTGCCGAATTTCGATGTCAAAGAAAAAAAAGGAGTAAAAATGGAAAATCAAAAAGCAATTGCAGTGGTTGGGTTGGGGGCGATATTACCTGACGCATATGATGTAGCGTCTTTTTGGAAAAATGTGGTTAATAAAAAGAATTCTATAAGTGAAGTCCCTGCGGATCGATGGAGTACAGCGTTGTATTATGATCCGGATCCAAAAGCTGTGGATAAAACATACTGCAAAATTGGCGCTTTTGTTAAGGATTATGAATTTGACACATTTAAGGCTGGCATTGCCATTCCTCCTCGGGTTCTGGCTTTAATGGATCCTGCTCAAAAATGGGGATTAGCAGCCGCTCATCAGGCCTTAAACGATTATGGTTATCCAGAAAAACCATTGAATCCAGAACGTGTGGCCGTGATTCTTGGTAACGCTCTGGCTGGAGAAGGTCATTATCGCTCTACCTTCCGAATTTTGTTACCTGAGTACTTGGCATCTCTGAAATCAATTCCGGATTTTTCAAATTTACCTACAGCAACTCAACAGGCTATTTTGTCTGGCATAACCGGGGATATACATTCAAAAATTGCGGCAATTACTGAAGATACCATGCCGGGTGAATTAGCCAATATTATTGCCGGCAGAATCGCCAATGTCTTCAATTTTTCCGGACCTAATTTTGTGACCGATGCAGCTTGTGCCTCTTCTCTTGCAGCTTTACAAGCTGCAGTAGACGGCCTTGCAAACAACCATTTTGACGCCGTACTTTGCGGCGGTGTTGATCGGAACATGGGACCTGAATCCTTTATCAAGTTCTCAAAAATTGGAGCTCTCAGTGCAGAAGGTTCTCGACCTTATTCTGATAAAGCGGATGGTTTTGTCATGGGTGAGGGAGCTGTGATATTTCTCCTGAAACGGGTGGAAGATGCCGAACGAGATGGCGACAAGATTTACGCTTTGATCCGCGGAATTGGCGGCAGCTCTGATGGAAAAGGAAAAGGCATCACAGCGCCAAATCCGCTTGGCCAACAACGCGCTATTGAACGCGCTTTATTGAATGCAGGCGCTTCACCAGAAGATGTTGGTTTAATCGAAGGTCATGGCACCTCAACAAAAGTAGGTGATGTTGCTGAAGTTGGCAGTCTTAAAACCGTATTTGGGTCATATGGACTGGCAAATGGCAGTATAGCGCTTGGATCGGTGAAGTCGAATATCGGACATCTTAAGAGCGCTGCTGGTGCGGCAGGTTTGCTTAAAACGATTCTGGCCTTGAATGAAAAAATCTTGCCTCCATCTGCCAATTTCCAAAACCCAAACCCCAATATTGATTTTGCGAACACTCCTTTTGCCGTGAATACTCAACCTCGTGAGTGGCAGGTAAAACAAGGCAATTACCGCTTTGCCGGTGTAAGCAGTTTTGGCTTTGGAGGGACGAACTTCCACATCGTTTTGGAGGAGTATTTGCCTGGTGTGATGGGCAGCGAAAAACTTTCTTACGTTATTCCACTGAAAATCGAAAAAGATCATGAGGTTGTAGCAGAGATGACACAACAAATATCCATGGAAAACACAACATCCGCACAAAATACAGGTTTTGATAATTCAAAGATCACCGATTTTGTGCTTGAAACCATCAGCGAGAAAACAGGTTATCCGCGTGAAATGCTTGATCTTGAGCTTGACCTTGAAGCGGATCTCGGAATAGACACAGTTAAGCAGGCAGAACTGTTTGCGACCATCCGCACGCATTACAATATTGCCCGCCGGGAAGACCTGCGGCTTTCAAATTACAACACGATTGAAAAAGTGGTTGGATTCATGACGGATGCGTTATCAGGTCAATCTGTACAATCGACTTCCGAAGAGGATTCTTCAAAATCAGCTCAAACTGATCCACAAGCAGGTAAAGCCAGCCAACCAAGTGGCATTGATGAAGAAGCTCATCCTTATCAGGGGCTCTACTTCATCTCTGCGGATTCGAAGTCGGCTTTAAAACAAAAACTGGAAGAAAATCTGGTCTCCATCAAAAATGGTCAGCTACCCGCATCAAAATGTCCCACGCGCGATGAAGTGGTAAAAAGTGAAAGACTTGCCATAGATTATGAGAACTCTGATGAATTGATCAAACGCTGTGAAAAAGCGATTTCTGCGTTTGAGGCTGATTTACCTGTAACCTGGAACGCACTTCAAGCACACGGCATTTATCGCGGCAGCGGCACACCAGGGAAAACCGTATTCATGTTCCCCGGGCAGGGATCTCAATACGTGAATATGATCAGGGATCTTCTTGAAGTGGAACCCGTCGTTCGAGACACTTTCAAAGAAGCTGATGATATTTTAACACCCATCCTGGGAAGACCGCTCACCAGCTACATTTATGCAGATGGCAATGAAGAAGCGCTCGCTCAGGCAGAAAAAGAACTCAAGAACACCACTATTACTCAGCCAGCCCTGCTCACAGCCAACGTGGCTTTATTGCGGTTGATGGCTAAATTCGGGTTTTCTCCGGACTTCGCCATCGGACACAGCCTTGGGGAATATGCAGCCCTGGTTGCCTCGGGTGTATTGACTTTTTCTGAAGCGCTGGAAGTGGTTAGTGCTCGCGGTAGAGAAATGTCCAAGATCAAAGTGGATGATCCCGGTGGAATGGCTGCTGTTTCTGCGCCATTGGAGGAGGTTGAGAAAGTCTTGAAAGCGGTTGAAGGCTATATTGTAATCGCAAATGTCAACAGTCCCGTTCAATCGGTACTGGGGGGAACCTCCGAGGCGATTGAATCTGCGATTTCCATGTTCAAGGAGGCTGGTTTTCAAGCAGTTAGAATTCCTGTCTCACATGCTTTCCATACTAAAATTGTAGCGCCAGCCAGCGAACCTGTTCGTCAGGTCATCGAGCGGATGCATGTGATGGCGCCTAAAATTCCGATTGTCGCCAACGTTACCGGCGAGTTGTATCCTTCTTCTGCTGAAGAGATCACTGATCTACTGGCGAAACAGGTTGCTTCTCCGGTTCAATTTGTTAAAAGCATGCAGACACTCTATAACCTGGGTGCTCGTGTTTTTGTCGAAGTCGGACCGAAACGTGTGCTTAACGCACTCGCCACGGATAATATGAAAGGCAAAACAGATACAATTATTTTGGCAACCAATCATCCCCGCAAAGGTGGACAAGCCAGTTTTAACGAAGCATTGAGTGGATTGTATGCTGCAGGTGTTCTTTCCAATAATGTTTATCAAGATCAAACAGATGATTCTTCAAATCACTTTGAAGAGAAAACAATCGTTCAACCCGAATTTGTCAATTCTCAACATCAGTTCGCGTTTTTGACGGGATCAGTTGTGGTTACAGGTGCAGGGCTTGGGCTTCCAGGGCGTGATAAAAAAGTTTTCGATGACAATAATATCAACAGCCTTCTGAATGGCGAAATGCGCATTGAGTCGTTGCCTGAGAATATTCGAAAAGAAATGCTTGAAAAAAGGGTGACTCGCTTGATCAAGAGTGATGCAGGTGCGGTCATGGAAGAGATCACCGACCTTGATCAAACCCTTAAACTCGCAGGGCAACGCGGCAGCTTTGATTTGGAAGAAGAATACGGCGTCCCCGCCGAACGGGTTGATTCACTGGATATTTCCACCAAATTGGCTTTTGCTGCAGGGGTCGATGCCTTGCGTGATGCGGGTATCCCATTGGTCATGCATCACCGCCGTACCAGCAAAGGGACCTTGTTGCCAGATGGCTGGAAGTTACCGGAATCAATGCAGGATG